>JANPCW010000346.1:0-4974 GCA_031431155.1 Janthinobacterium sp.
GGAAATCGACGCAGGGGAAACGCCACCCGCACGACTAATATTGGACTTTGGATGGATCGATGGTGCAATCTGGTGCAGACTTTCTGCATGAGTAGTAATGACCCTACCTCGAAAATAGGGTGATTAGCGTAGGGCATGGCCGATGCAGGCCAAATCTCCTCAGCGCAGGTGATTTGGCCTATTTGCTGGCACTGGCGCCGGTTGACTGGCGGCGCGGTTCGATCGGAATGGAAATGGCAAGCGACGCGCCGCGTTCGGGCTCGCTGACGAGCTCCATCTTGCCATGCAGCGCGTTGACACGCTCGCGCATTCCAAGTAGGCCGAACGAGCCATTTTTCCGGCGCGCGCTCGGGCTGAACCCGCATCCGTTGTCTTTGACGTTCATGCACAGCATGTCTCCAACCTGGAGCAGTTCAACCGAGCTCTGGGTTGCTTTCGCATGACGCATGATATTGGTAAGGGCTTCCTGCACGATGCGAAACAGGGCCGTCGCGCACTCCTCGTTCATAGGGAGGTGGTCAAGCGGCGATTCAAACTTGCACACTATTCCCGAGCACCGTTGAAATTCTGTCACTTGCGAGCGGATGGCCGCAATCAGTCCCAGATCGAGCACCTCGGGGCGCAGGTTATTCAAGACGGAGCGCACGCTTTTCATCAAGCCGTCAACCTGTTGCAATACCCGCGCGACCCTTTCGTGCAGCCTTGGATGAGACGTTCCGGTGCGTATATACAAGGCTAAGATCTCAATTTTCAAGGCATACAAATCCTGTCCAAGGCCGTCATGCATCTCCCTTGAAATGCGCTTGCGCTCTTGTTCCTTGATCGACTCCTGATGCGCAAAGAGTTTGCGCAGCTGGCGTTGCGACGCATGCAACGCTTTCTCGGTGCGCATGCGCTCTGCATTTTCAGACGTCAGCAGGCAATTTGCCCTCTCGAGTTCGGTGGTTCGCTGTTGGACCCGCGACTCAAGCTGCTCGCGGGCGCTTTCCAGCACCGCTTTCATTTTTTCCTCCAATGAGATGTTTCGATGGATTCGGCTGTACAAAAAAAACAGGATCACCATCAGCGCGCCGCTGAGCAGGGCAAAGCTGGTGTGCTCATATTGTTCCCAGCGTTCTTCCTCGGTCCGCAGCGCTTTCAGGCGAGCTGTTTCGATGAGCGCGATCTGAGTTAACGTGGCGTGCATTCGGTTTGACAGCGACTTGCCAGCGTCGGGCATTCCGAGCCGTGTTGCCAGTTCGTTCTGGGTGGGAGCAACGGTAAATCTCGGCAGGCGCTGTTGTGCAAGCTGTCGTAGCAGATCGATGCGCGCTTTGTGCTCGGGATCGCGATGAGCGCTTGATTCGACGACCCGCATTTCCGCGTCGAGAACGCCCAGCACATTCTCGCGCTCAGCGAGATCGCCGGCCAAACCGTGCGTGATATAGCGAAGCTGTGCCGCTTCCGCGTGCAATAAGTTAATTGTGATCCGGTCCAGCGTCAACAACACGGCCTGACCGCGCTCGACCAGTTCGGACGTCTGCGCCGATTTTGTCTCGGTGTGCCAGGAGACGGCGGTCAACAGCGAGATACCGATGGCCGCTACGATGAAGCCTATCATTACGAGGAACTTAACGCTGCGCTTTTGCTTCTGGTTTGCACGCCGTTGCCAAGCCATGAAATGCATCGGGCTTGCCTGAGCGTGTTCCTCGGTCACAGTCAATCACCCGTTATCAGGCAGCCTTGCGCAGCAAGTTCGGTGTGATGCGCCGCCAAGCCACCAGGGCGGCATCGCGGGTCGGCGTTGGCAGCAGGGCTGGCATGGATCGCCGTCGATGGGAGCCGGGCGGGGGCAACGCCGGGAATGGTATGTTGCCGACGCGTGCCTATTGCAGGCAGTTCGACCAGCCCCATATCGATTGCCATCAGAATCAATTCTGCCGCATTGCGCAGTTCGAGCTTGTGCATCAGGCTCGCGCGATGTTTTTCGACCGTCTTTGAACTGATGCAGAGAAACTGACCTGCCGCACGATTGGTATAGCCTTCCGCGATAAGTTTGAGAATGCTGCGTTCGCGCTCGGTCAGCTTTTCCCACGCAGTTTTTTCCGGTGGCGCACTTGCCGGATGCAGGAACGTTTGAGCCAGTTGCATTGAGACGTCGTTGCAAATGAATTTTTTGCCGCTCGCCACCGTATCGAGGGCGAAGACGAACTCTTCGTAGGACGCACCTTTGAGAACATAGCCATCGGCTCCCACCAGCAAGGCTTCGCGCACGAACTCATCGGTTTGATAGATAGTCAAAACGATAATGCGCACGTTTGGCAGCCGCCGCTTGATCTGAATCGTCGCGTCGAAACCATTCATGCCAGGCATCGACAGGTCCATCAGGATCAGATCGGGCAGCAAGGTCAGCGCTTGATGGATTGCTTCCTTGCCCTGGCTTGCTTCGCCGACCACTTCGTAATTGCGCATCCCTGCGATCATCGAAATCAGGCCCATGTGCAGCAAATTGTGATCTTCTACGATCAATACGCGAATGGTCATGATCTACCTCGGTGAATTGCGACGTGAGGGCAGGCCGTTGTCAGCGCATGTTCGCGTCCGGTGGGCGAAACCAGCGATGCGACACGCGCTTGGTGCAGTGCGGAGCCGAGGCCGGTGCATCCGGGCTTGACAGCCAAACGAAAAAACGCTTACCAAGACTATTTTCCGCATAGATTTAAAGTAATTCAGGAAATCGATAGATTAGTATCTATTAGTAACAATTAGTAACTGCTTAGCCCAATAGGAGGCCTATTGTGAATCGAATAAATTGCAATTCCAGAAAGAAACATTGCTTGCATTTCCAATGCTTAGAAGTTCGGCTATAGTGGCCACCGGATATGCTTCTATCTTATCCGGAATTTAACGTCCAAAAAGAAATTTTGACAGTGGTTCAAGCAATAAAATAAGATTAAATTGTGCAGAATCAAGTGCTGATCAAGTCCCGTGGAAACGCGTCAAAGGACGAAAGGTTCTCATTGAGCAAGGTGTTCCGGAATTCAAACAGGCGGCGCTCGTGCACGCACTGTTTCAATCATCTATTCCTGGAACACCAAGCGAAATGTTGTTAAACCATTCAACGTACTTTCCACTTCAGCCTGCCCGCCATGAAGCGCCATAATGGTTTGTACGATCGCCAATCCCAGCCCGGCCGACGATGCCGAATCGCTGCGGGCCGGATCGGCCCGGTAAAATCGGTCGAACAGGCGTGGTAGGTAGGCGCTGTCGATACCGGCGCCAGGATTGCTCACCGTGACGGCAACTGCGGCGCCCCTGACGCTGGCCGCGAGTCGAATCAGCCCGCCATTGGGCGTGTATCGAATTGCGTTTGCCACCAGATTGCTCACCGCGCGCCGGAACAAGATCGCATCGGCCACTACCGTGCCGTTTGCCTCGACCGTCAGCCGCACTCCCGAATCGTCAGCGACGCCTTCAAAATAATCGGCGATGCGCTGCAATTCCGAATGGGTATCGAGCAATTGCTTATCGAGCACTATTTGGGAATGATCGGCACGCGCGAGAAACAACATGCTTTCAACCATGCGTGCCAGCCGTTCGTATTCCTCCACATTGGACGCCAGCAATGCCTGATACTCCTCGGTTGTTCGGGGTTGTGACAACGCCACTTGCGTTTGCACCATCAGGTTGTTGATCGGTGTGCGTAAATCGTGGGCCAGATCGGCGGAAAACTGGGACAACCGTTGAAAACTATCGTGTAGCCGATCAAGCATGGCATTGAACGACTGCATCAATATCTGCACTTCATTGGGCGCAGCACGCGCGTCGAGGCGTTGGTCCAATCGCTGGGCCGTGATCGATTGCGCTTGTTTAGCAATCGCGCGCACCTGCCGCAAGCCATGCCGGACCAGCACATAGCCAAGCAACGCGGCCAATAACGCGCCGGCCCAAACCGCGGCCAGCACGTCGATGCGATACGCGGCCAGCAGTGCCATTCGGTCGGAAGCGGTGCGTGCCACGACAATTTGCACGCGCTCCTGCGAGTTGTCGACCGTGCCCCATGCCGCGACGGTCCTGGCCGACAGGCCGGACGGCAGCACCCACGATCGGATCGATGTCTTGGCCGGTATTTGGGCGGCCGGCGTGACTGGCAGATTGGGCAATGCACCCAGATTTGCTTGCGTTTGCAAGAGAATCTCGCCCGTTTCCGATTTGAGGACGAGGAACAAACCGTCGTATCCGGCCGCGGCATCGACAAAACGATGCGGATTGTCCCGAATCGACTGCACCTGCGAGGTCTCATGCAGGATATGGCGAACCTGCGCAATCCTCGCCAGCACATCCATGTCATCGTGTGCTTCGAGTTGGACCGCGAGCGATTGATACAGGTAGGCGCCCACGCCGGCAAAGGTGAGCGCAGCGGCCAGGGCAAACAGCAAGCCCAAGCGCGCCGTCAGCGAGCTTGGCCAGCGCATGGTCATTTGCGTTCTTCCAATACATACCCCATGCCGCGCAATGTGTGTATCAGCTTGCTCGGGTAGGGATCATCCACTTTCGCCCGCAGGCGGCGCACGGCAACATCGACGACATTGGTGTCGCTATCGAAATTCATGTCCCATACTTGCGACGCAATCGTCGATCGTGACAAGACCTCGCCCCGGCGCTTAACCAGCAGGTGCAGCAGCGCGAACTCCTTGGCCGTCAGATCGATACGCTCGCCGGCGCGCGTGATGCGGCGTTTGAGCACATCGATTTCCAGATCGGCGACTTGAAGCCGCTCGGATTCGCGGATCGGACCGCGCCGCAGCAAGGTGCGGATTCGCGCCACCAGCTCGGCGAAGGAAAACGGTTTCACCAGGTAATCGTCGGCGCCCAACTCCAACCCTTTGACACGGTCTTCCACATCGTCGCGCGCGGTAAGGAACAGCACCGGTGTCTCGAGCGTTTTGCGTAGTTCTTGCACCACATGCCAGCCATCCATGCCAGGCAGCATGA
>JANPCW010000347.1:0-1989 GCA_031431155.1 Janthinobacterium sp.
GCCGGTCGAATCGCACATGATGAGGCGGTCGGCGTCGCCGTCGAGCGCGATGCCGAGGTCGGCGTTATTGGCTACCACAGCCTTGGACAGGGCCGCCGGCGCGGTGGCGCCGAAACCGGCATTGATGTTGAAGCCGTCGGGCACGTTGCCGATCGAAATCACCTCCGCACCCAATTCGTGAAATACGTGCGGGGCGATGTTGTAGGCGGCACCGTGGGCGCAGTCGACTACGATTTTCAGACCGCGCAAATCGAGTGCGCTCGGAAACGTGCTTTTGCAAAACTCGATATATCGGCCTTGCGCGTCGTCCAGGCGCTTGGCGCGACCCAGTTTTTCGGACGATACGCAGTCCATCGGCAGGTCAAGCGCCATCTCGATTTCTTGCTCGACCGTGTCGGGCAGCTTGGCGCCGTGCTCGGAAAAAAACTTGATGCCGTTGTCGTGGAACGGATTGTGCGAAGCGGAGATCACGACGCCTGCCGCCAGGCGCAAGGCGCGCGTCAGATACGCCACCGCCGGCGTTGGCATCGGGCCGGCCAGCATGACGTCGACCCCGGCGGCCGAAAAGCCGGCCTCGAGCGCCGCCTCCAGCATGTAGCCGGAAATCCGGGTGTCTTTGCCAATCAGCACGGTCGGCTTGACCGTGGCCGTTTGCGCCTTCGCCAGTACTTTCCCGGCTGCATAGCCCAAGCGCATGACGAAGTCGGGCGTGATCGGTGAAACGCCAACCAAACCGCGAATTCCATCGGTTCCAAAATATTTACGTGCCATAGGGTTCTCTTCGTTTCAAATTGAATTGTTCATTGCTGCTTGCCAGACCTTGAACGCGTCCACCGTTTCGGCCACATCGTGCACGCGCACGATGCTTGCGCCATGCGCGACGGCCGCCAGCGCGCCCGCCAGGCTGCCGGCCAGGCGCTGCTCGACCGGCTTGCCGGTGACGGCGCCGATCATCGACTTGCGCGACAGGCCTGCCAACAGCGGCAAGTTTAGCGCGGCCTGAATCTGTCCGCTGTGCCTGAGCAAGGCGAAATTATGCGCGACCGTCTTGCCGAAACCAAAGCCGGGGTCGATGCACAAGCGGCGCGGATCGATGCCCGCATCGGTCAGGCTGGCAACGCGCTCGCGCAAGAAATCGATGACCTCAAGCACCACGTCGCGGTATTCCGGCCTGTCCTGCATCGTCTGCGGCGTGCTCTGCATGTGCATGATACACAAGGCGCAATCGCTGTCGAGCACAGCGTCAATCGCGCCGGGCGCGCGGAAGCCATTGATATCGTTGATCATGTCGGTGCCGGCAGCGATCGCCTCGCGCATCACTTCGGGCTTGTAGGTATCGACCGAGAGCGGCTTGCCATAGTCGCGTAGCGCATACAACACGGGCATCACGCGCTGCAACTCTTGCCGCAAGGGCAGACTAGGCGCACCCGGCCGGCTCGATTCGCCGCCGATGTCGATCAGGTCGACGCCCTGCGCGATCATCTGCTCGGCGCGCGATACCGCCACCTCAAGCGATTGGAAGCTGCCACCGTCTGAAAACGAATCGGGGGTCACATTGAGCACGCCCATCACGAGCGCGCGAGCCCCCTCCCCAAGCGGAAAGCGAAATCGCCCGCAGTGTAGTTGTTGTCGCGTCAAATCGGGACACCGGAGAATTGCGCCAAAGACGCCCAAGCAAAAAAGGAAAAAGGGCGAGGACTGCTCCTCACCCTTCGTTGTGTACTGTTATCGGCTTACGCCATCGCGATCAGGCAGGCGCCGTCACGGTCGGCGAGATGCCGCCCGAACCGCTGTCGCCGCCCGAGTTGCGTTTATTGATCGTCACACCGGCTTTTGGCGGACGCGGTTCCAGGCCCGCCATGATGTCGTTGATTTGATCGGCGTCGATGGTTTCCCATTCAAGCAGAGCCCTCGTCATTTTCTCGACCTTATCGCGGTTATCTTCAAGCAATTTGCGGGAAATTGCATATTGCGTATCGAGGATATTAC
>JANPCW010000348.1:0-4335 GCA_031431155.1 Janthinobacterium sp.
ATCCGGACGTCGCCCTGTCGGCTAAGGAAGCGAAGGCGTTCCTGGCCGAGTTCAAACGCGGCCGGATTTGATGCATCACGCCGCGGATAATACGTTATCATTTGAATATTGATAGCCGCCCCGGGAGGAAGCGATGATCCAGATCCGAGACATTGACCACATCGTCCTGCGCGTGGTCGACCTTGATGCGATGACAAAATTTTATTGCAATGTGCTGGGCTGCACACTTGAGCGCAGGCAGGACGATATCGGCCTGGTGCAATTGCGCGCCGGTCGGTCGCTGCTGGACCTGGTGCCGGTCGATGGCAAGCTCGGCAGGCAGGGCGGCGCGGCCCCCGGCGCCGAAGGGCGCAACGTCGACCATTTTTGCTTCAGGGTCGAGCCGTTCGACGAACCCGCAATCCGCGCCGATTTGGAGCGGGCCGGTGTGAGCGCGGGACCGGTCGAATCGAGAAACGGGGCTGAAGGCGAGGGACCATCGATCTACCTGAGCGACCCGGAAGGAAACACCGTCGAGTTGAAAGGCCCCAAGTGGCCCGATACTGACCTGGGCGAATGACACTGCTGCGCTACCGTGCTCGCGTTCCCGCCGACAATGCCGTTCCGGGCCCGGCGGCGGCTGATTCGTTTCGCGGTTTTGCCGTATGATCTCGCGCTGGCCATTCAACCTTTCCCCTTCATGAACCGTCGTTTATCCCCATCGACCGCCTTGCTGCTGACAATCGCCCCTTTGCTATGGGCAGGCAATGCCGTCGTCGGGCGCATGGTGCACGACATGGTCCCGCCGATCATGCTCAATTTGCTGCGCTGGGCCATCGCATTTCTGTTGCTGCTGCCGCTCGGTTGGACCATCTTCCGCTCCGGTAGCGGTCTGTTGACGGCCTGGCGCCACTACGCGCTGCTTGGGCTGCTTGGGGTGGGCTTGTACAACGCGCTCCAGTACCTGGCGCTGCAAAGCTCAACCCCGATCAACGTGACCCTGGTGGCGGCCGGGATGCCGGTCTGGATGCTGCTCACCGGCTGGCTGTTTTTCAAGGCGCCGGTGTCGCGCAATCAGATCATCGGGGCGCTGCTCTCGATCAGCGGGGTGGTGCTGGTCCTCAGCCGCGGCGACCTGCAGCATTTGCTGGCGCTGCGGATGGTGCCGGGCGATTTATTCATGATCATCGCCACCATTGCCTGGTCGCTCTACAGCTGGCTGCTGACCCGTCCCAGCGATGCGGACCCCATCCGCGCCAACTGGGCCACATTCCTGTTGGCGCAAGTGACGTTCGGGGTGATGTGGTCCGGCCTGTTCGCCGCAGGCGAGTGGGCCGTCAGCGATGCCCGGATTGCATGGAGTTGGCCACTGGCGGCCGCCATCTTGTACGTGGCAGTCGGCCCTGCGATCATTGCTTTCCGCTGCTGGGGGGCGGGCGTGCAGCGCGCCGGACCGAACGTGGCGGCATTTTTCGGCAACCTCACGCCGCTGTTTGCGGCGCTGATGTCGTCGGCCTTCCTAGGCGAATTGCCGCATGTTTATCACGCGGTGGCGTTCGCGCTGATCGTCGCCGGGATCGTCGCCTCGTCGCGCCGGCCCGCAAATCTGCCCAGGCTGGAGAGCGGTGTGTGACCAGTTTGCTTTAGAATTTGCAAGCTCGGTTTGCTATACTGAGCGCCACCTTTGACCCCGCAACCATCCCACGCCATGACATCACTCGCCGACTTGCGCAAGACCTACGCGCGAGGCTCCTTGACCAAGTCCGCCGTCAATCTCGACCCGATACTCCAATTCAAGAGCTGGATGGACGAAGCGCTCAGCGCCGAACTGCCGGAACCGAACGCAATGACGCTCGCAACCGTGGACGCGGATGGAAAACCGTCGGCACGCATCGTTCTGATCAAAGGCGTCGATGCGCGCGGCTTTGTATTTTTTACCAACTACGAGAGCCGCAAGGGACGCGACCTGGCCGCCAATCCGCACGCCGCGCTGTTGTTCCACTGGATCGAACTGGAGCGGCAGGTACGGATTAAGGGACGGGTAGAGAAATTGCCGGATGCCGAAAGCGACGCGTACTACGCCTCGCGTCCGCTGGACTCGCGCATTGGCGCATGGGCCTCTGAACAGAGCCGCGAGGTGTCCGGGCGCGTGGCCCTGCTTGCCAGCGCCGCGAAGTTCGCCGCCAGGTTCGGGCTCAACCCGCCGCGCCCGCCGCATTGGGGTGGGTATGTCGTCGTGCCCGAGGTGATCGAGTTCTGGCAGGGGCGGCCCTCGCGCTTGCATGATCGTCTTGAATACTCACGGCAACCCGATGGCGGGTGGCACATCGCCCGGCTGGCGCCGTAGCCGCCACGGCTCGCCGTACCGGACCGCGGCGCTCAACACGACTAACACGACTAACACGACCCTAGTAATCCCTGCGATCCGGCTTGATCTCTTGCAGGATCGTGGTGGCGATTTCCTCGATCGATTTGGTGGTCGACGACAACCAGCGGATCCCCTCGCGCTTCATCATCGATTCCGCTTCATTGACCTCGTAACGGCAGTTTTCGAGCGCCGCGTACTTGCTTCCGGCGCGCCGCTCGTGCCGGATCTGCGACAGGCGCTCGGGCGTGATCGAGAGCCCGAAGATCTTCGCTTTGAACGGCGGCAGCGATGTCGGCAGCTTGCCGCGCTCGAAGTCCTCCGGAATGAGCGGGTAGTTGGCGGCCTTGATCCCGTACTGCATCGCCAGATACAAGCTAGTCGGGGTCTTGCCCGAGCGCGACACGCCGACCAGGATCACATCGGCCGCCGCCAGATTCTTGTGCGACTGCCCGTCATCGTGGGCGAGCGAGAAATTGATCGCCTCGATCCGGTTCTTGTACTCTTCGCTGTCGACGATATTGTGCGAGCGTCCGATGGTGTGGGTCGACTTGACCCCCAGTTCCTGCTCCAGCGGCGCCACAAAGGTCTGGATCAGGTCCATGTGCATGCCCGAGGAGTGGCGGATCACGGCCGATAAGTCCGCTTTTACCAGGGTCGAGAAGATGATCGGGCGGGTGCCGTCCGCTGCGAACGCTTCATTGATCTTGCGCGCCGCGTCGTAGGCCTTGTCCAGTGTGTCGATGAAGGGCAGCCGGATCTGGCGAAAGCGCAACTCGAACTGGGTCAGCACCGAATGGCCGAAGGTTTCAGCGGTGATGCCGGTGCCGTCGGACACGAAGAAAACGGTACGCGCGGCAGGGGGGCGCGGGGCGCGGGGTTCTGTTGTCATAAATTATGATGATGATAAGTTTTTAGGGCATACTCTGTGAATTTGCGCGCAGGCTGTAAAATAGCCGACAACGTATGATTGTGCTGCACGACGCCCAGAATAACAAGAAAACCCGGGTCGGCAAGCCGCACGTAACGATTTCTAATCAGTAGAGGTGTATATAATGACAAGTTTGTCCAACGCAGCATTGCAGGAGCCCGACGCCGGGGCGGTGTACGTCGCCCTGTTCGAGGACTTGCGCATGACCGATGTGGAATCGGTCGGCGGCAAGAATGCCTCATTAGGGGAAATGATCAGCCAGCTCGCCGGCGCAGGGGTGCGGGTACCCGGAGGCTTTGCCACCACGGCGCAGGCGTTCCGCGACTTCCTCACCCACAGCATCGATGGCGGTACCGCGCTCGACCAGCGCATCGCCGACCGCCTGGCCGGCTTGAACATCGACGATGTCCGCGCACTGGCGCAAGCGGGCGCCGAAATCCGTCAATGGATCATCGCGACCCCGTTCCAGCCACGTTTGTCGAGTGAAATCGCCGAATTTTACCAAAAACTGGTCGCCGATTCATCCACCGAAATGTCATTCGCGGTACGGTCTTCGGCCACGGCCGAAGACTTGCCCGATGCGTCGTTTGCCGGCCAGCAAGAGACTTTCCTGAACGTGGTCGGCATCGACAACGTGCTCGACGCAATGAAACACGTGTTCGCTTCGCTGTACAACGATCGCGCCATTTCCTACCGCGTGCACAAGGGCTTTACCCACGCCGAAGTGGCCTTGTCGGCCGGCGTGCAGCGCATGGTGCGCTCCGACCTGGGCGCGGCCGGTGTGATGTTTACCATCGATACCGAGTCCGGCTTCAAGGATGTGGTGTTCATCACGTCCAGCTACGGCCTGGGCGAGACGGTGGTGCAGGGCGCCGTGAACCCGGACGAGTTCTATGTGCACAAGCATGGGCTGCGCGCCGGCAAGCTCGCCATCATCCGCCGCAACCTCGGCTCGAAGCTCATCAAGATGGAGTTCGCGACGCCGGCCGAGAAGGCCGCCGACGGGCGCCTGGTGAAGACCGTGGACACACTGCACGAGCAGCGGAATCGCTATTCGCTC
>JANPCW010000349.1:0-1756 GCA_031431155.1 Janthinobacterium sp.
GGGTGATTTCGGACGGCGCGCCAAAGCGCTTGGGCGGTCCCCAGTACCCTGTGCCACGGCTGGTGTATACCCACAGGTTGCGCAAGCGGTTCAGGCCGGCCGTGTAAGGCTGCTGTAGCCGCACCAACAGATTCCATGGGAAGAACTGGCCGCCGTGGGTATGGCCGGACAACTGCAGATCGAAACCGGCGACGGCGGCCGCTTCGGCCGATCGAGGCTGGTGCGCGAGCAGGATCTTGACGGCGGCGCCGGACGGTGCGCCAGCCAGCGCCGCCTGCGGGTCGCTGCGGTGAGACTCAAAGAACAGCTGGGCCGAGTAATCGGTCACCCCGGCCATCACCAACGCGGCGCCATCGTGCTGCAACACCACATGCTCGTTCATCAAGACTGTCAGGCCGAGGCGGCGCAATTCGTCGATCCACTGCAGCGCATGCGAATAGTACTCGTGGTTGCCGGTGACGAAAAATGTCCCGTGCCGGGCGCAGAGGCGTGCCAGCGGCGCAGTATGGGGCGCCAGCCTGTGCACGCTACCGTCGACCAGGTCGCCGGTGACCGCAATCGCATCCGGGTTCAAGCCATTGACCTTGTCGACAATGGCATCGAGGTAATCGCGTTTGATTGTGGGGCCGACGTGGATATCGGAAATCTGGACGATCGAATAGCCGTGCAGGGCTAACGGCAAGCCGGCAATCGGCACCTCAACTTCGACCACCCTCGCCACGCGGCGGGCATTGATCAAACCGACCAATGTCACTGCCAGCGCCAGCGTCGGCACGGCCAGTGCGGAGGTGGCGGCCAGTTCGTTGCCGACCATGCCGAACATCTGGGCCGCCAACAGGCACAGTTCGCGCAGCAGGGTCAGCACCAGCAGCGATGAAAAGAACCCCATCGCCAGCAAGCCGACCCACGCCAACTGATCCGACCAGCGATGGCGTTTGAATAGGGTCGACAGCAGTCCCATTGGCACCAGCAAAGTGGACGCGATCAGCAACAGCACGCCTGCGCCGAAACCGGCCGCGGACAGCTGGAGCGGCGGCAGCAGGCGCGCGCCAATATACACGTGCAACAAGGCAAACAGGGTGAGGATGAAAACAACGGAGCGCTGTCGCATGGATAGATTTCGATTAGCTGGAACACTGGAGTAGATGGGGCGATGCCCGCGAAATGCAAGCTATGAGCACCTGGTGCAACACGCGGCGCGCGCCTAAATGTTACAGAACGTTCTCCATTTGTAAGAGTGTGTATAAGCGATGGCGCTTCCATGGGCGCTATATATAGTAAAGCATATGCCACTGCCTTAAGCGATCATCCCGATCCTGGCTGAGGTCAAAGGAAATTGCCATGTTAAACAAAAAATGCTTGGTTGCGGTGCTGTTGGCAGCTGCCGCCGTATCGACCACAGCCGTGGCCAATGACCGGGGAGTCAATACCGCTCTAGGGGCCGTGGTCGGCGCAGCGATCGGCCACAACGCCGGTGGCCGCGATGGCGCAATCTTGGGCGGTGTGCTGGGGGCGGCGGTCGGCAACAGCCTCTCCTCGGGCCACCGCTCCTATAACTCGTCGGGCTATGTCGAAACCCGCTCCTATCAGCCGGCCCAACGATACTACGAACCGGCACCGGTCTATTACGAGCCGGCACCGGTCTACTATGAGCCGGCTCCCGTGTATTACCAGCCTGCGCCACGTTACTACAATCCTGCCGTGGTCTACGTGGAGCCGTCGTACCGGCAGCACTACCGTGGCGGCCATCACCGCG
>JANPCW010000350.1:0-3923 GCA_031431155.1 Janthinobacterium sp.
GCGCCCAGCGCGCCGGGCTGCGCGCCGTCTGGCTGAACCGTAGCGCCAGCACGGCCCATCTGGAAACGGCGATCAGGCCGGACGCGATTTGCGCCACGCTGGATGAACTTATCGACTGGTTAAGTGCTCCAACGCAAGAATGATGCGCGTTCGGCTTTCCAGCGCGCATAATGAGGCAACGAACCCCGCTAGAATTGACGCATGCAACTCGATATCCGTGCCAAAACACTCCTTAAAGCGCTGGTAGAGCGCTATATCGCCGAAGGCCAACCGGTCGGCTCGCGCGCGCTTTCCAAGATTTCCGGGCTCGACCTGTCGCCGGCCACGATCCGCAACATCATGGCCGACCTGGAAGAGATGGGCTATGTGGCGAGCCCGCATACCTCGGCCGGGCGGGTGCCGACCCCGCGCGGTTACCGCATCTTCGTCGATACCCTGCTCACGGTGCAGCATCTCGATGAACATTCGGTGGAATCGCGCATGCGCCTGCCGAGCAAGCAGCCGCAAAAACTCATTGCCAATGCGGCGCAGATGTTGTCGTCGCTGTCGCATTTCGCCGGCGTGGTGCTCAGTCCGCGGCGCGAGTCGGTGTTCCAGCAGATCGAATTTTTGCGTCTGTCGGAAAAGCGCATCTTGCTGGTGATCGTCGGGCCCACCGGCGACGTGCAGAACCGCATGCTGCTGACCGACGTCGATTACACGCCACCGCAGCTGGTGCAGTCAGCCAACTACATCAACCAGAATTATGGCGGGCTCACGTTTGACGCCGTGCGGATCCGTCTGCAAAGCGAATTGCGCCAGTTGCGCGACGATATGAGCCGTTTGATGCAGGCCGCGGTGGAGGCGGGCAGCGAGGCGATGGCGGACAACTCGGACGACATGGTTATTTCAGGCGAACGCAATCTGCTCAGCGTGGCCGACCTGGCATCGAACATGACGTCGCTGCGCAAATTGTTCGACATGTTCGAGCAAAAAACCGGGCTGATGCAATTGCTCGACGTGTCGAGCAAGGCAACCGGGGTGCAGATCTTCATCGGCGGCGAATCGAACCTGGTGCCGATGGATGAGATGAGCGTGGTGACCGCGCCCTATGAAGTCAACGGAAGGATAGTCGGCACCCTGGGCGTGATCTGGCCGACCCGCATGGCTTACGAACGGGTGATCCCGATCGTGGACATCACCGCCAAGCTCCTGTCGAACGCACTCAGCCATGGCCCGGGTTGACGTTTTTCAATGCCGATGCGGGCAGTCCGTCTTGACGCAGTTGCCATAAATTGCCAATGCGTGCTCGGCAATCGCAAAGCCCCGCTCTTGCGCCACTTTCTGCTGGCGCAACTCGATCTCGCCATCAAAAAATTCTTCCACGCGACCGCAGTCCAGGCACACCAAATGATCGTGGTGTGAACCCGCATTGAGCTCGAAAATCGCTTTGCCGGTCTCGAAATGATTTCGGTTGAGCAATCCGGCTTGCTCGAACTGGGTCAGCACGCGATACACGGTGGCTAAGCCGACGTCCATATTTTCGGACAACAGGATCTTGTAGACGTCTTCGGCCGTCAGGTGGCGTTTCTCGCTATTCTGAAATATTTCCAGGATTTTCAGCCGAGGCAAGGTCGCTTTCAGACCGCTTGCCTTCAAGTCCGATGGGTTGTTACTCATGTTTTTTGCTCGTAAGTGGGTAGGGGACGGGGCATTACAAAAGCTCCTTGACAGAAGCCGGCCTAACAACGTTTGAATCAAGGCTGTGATCCGAACCACAGCGCTCAAACCAGCCACTTTGTTCCAGCTACAGTTTAACCCACTCTTTCCAGTCTTGCATCGAATGCAGGCGCCGAGTTGCGCCCCAGATTGCCAAGCGCCGTTGGTGGAACTTGTGTCGCACCGGTCACTCGTGTTGCAAAAAAAGTTGATCGGAGTCAAGAAAGTCCAAAGTTTCCGTCTCGGGAGCACGATGTTTAAAACTTTCTATATGGAAATAGCCGGTCCGGATATACCCTTCGTTTGATAGGGTATTTTTCCTTGCAGGAATATAGTGTCGCTACGGCGATCAAGTGAGGGCACTGGAACGCGCCAGGTCGGCAACAGTAATAATTAATGTGTGTAATAAAAAAGGGAGAAAAAAATGAAACATTCATTGCTTCGATGGAGCGCAGCCTGTCTGGCAGCTCTGGCCATCTCAGGCTGCGGCGGAAGTAGTAGCGAGTCGCCGGCACTAGGCCAAGAGACCCCCGTGGTCACTGTCAAGGGCGCCATTCTGGCTGCCGGCGCAGTCGCCGCGAACGACACGGCGATCAATACGTCGGCGTCCTTTACCGTGCTTCAGGGAGCCGGCCTGCCGGCCGTGACCGTGAACAGCCCGCCGGTGGTGAACTTTGCGGTGTTCTCGGACGGCGCGGTCAAGACCGGCCTGATCTTTAGCGATGCGCGTTTTGCGATCGCCAAGCTGGTGCCAGGTGCCGCCGGCAACCCGGACCAGTGGGTAAACTATATCTACCGCACCGAGACGGCAACTGCCGGTATTGGGCCGGACAACGCGCCTGTGTTACCAACGGCGCAGCAGGCGACGACCGATGGGTCTTCGGCGCCGCAACTGGTCTACAACGCCGACGGCTACTACACGTACACCTTCAAGACCGATATCAAGGATCCCAGCAAGACAAATGGGGTGACGTTCGAGCCGAACCTCACCCATCGCGTGGCCATCCAGCTCAGCTACAAGAATGCGGCGGGCGAGACGATCAAGGTCAATCCTTATTTCGATTTCACCATCGACGCCAGCGGCAAGGCCGTGGCGGTCACCGACCCGGCAAAGACGCGCAAGATGACAGACGTCGGCTCCTGCACTGCCAGCCACGAAAAACTGGCCTTGCACGGTGGCGGACGGGTCGACACCCAGTACTGCGTGATGTGCCACAACCCGGGTACCACCGACGCCAACAGCGGCAACGTGCTCAACCTGGCCACGATGGTGCACAAGATTCACTCCGGCAAGTTGCTCAAGAAAAAGCTCGATAGCAATCTCGGCGGCGAAGATTATGCAATCTGGGGCTATGGCAATACCAAGGTCGATTTCGCCGAAGTGGGCTTCCCCCAAGACCTGCGCAACTGCACCGTCTGCCACTCGGGCGCCAATCCGAAAACCCCGCAGGGCGACAACTGGAAGACCAAGCCATCCAAGGAAGCTTGTCTGACTTGTCATGCCAATAAGGCTGGCTCCGACTGGGAAATTTACCACAAGACCATTGCCAGCACGCTGGTCGGCGCCGGGGCGGCAGCCAAGGATCTGAGCAACCAGCAGTGCGCCAATTGCCACCGGGTCGGCTCCAACATCTCTCCAGAGCGCGTGCATTGGAATCAGAACGAGGAAAATGCGGCCAAGTACAAGATGAACATCGAGAGCACCACGTACGATGCCACCAGCCGCAAGGTCACGGTCAAGTACTTCCTCTCGGATCCGACCAATGGCGACAAGGCCTACGATGTGCAACAGGCGAGCTGTGATGCTTCAACCATTGTCTCGGTGAAAGCTAACACTGACGCTTGCAAGCTCAAGAAATTTGGTAATCTGATGTTCTACGTCGCGTATCAGACCGTGGTTGGGCAATCGCAAGCACAGACCGAGTACTCGTCGTACAACAATGGCGGCAGCGGCGCGAATGCCTACGCCTACAAGGGTGCCAATGACGGCAGCAACCACTATACGGTCGACATCGTCTTGCCGGCAGACACGGCCACTTCCGTCGCGTTCGGCACAGCCCGTGTAGTCAGCATCGGCCAGATCAAGGAGCCTAAGCTGCAAGCGAAGGCGGCCACCGATCCACGTCCCGAAGTCGTGCCGCAGGTACTGATCAACACTGTTGTTAAGCACACCTTCAAAGAACTCGCGCTTAGCGGCACCTTGCAGCCGCGCCGCACCATCGTCG
>JANPCW010000351.1:0-1953 GCA_031431155.1 Janthinobacterium sp.
CGAACTCAGAGATTTCCAGTTTTGCTTCCGTGCGGCCAGATAGCAGCATTGAGGTAGCCGGCTACGTCATTCACCTGTATGGCATCTTCATCCCCCCGACCGGGCAAACCTGCTCAACTTTTGAAAGGCCCGTGCCATGCGGGCCGAGGGCCTCCTTGGCGCTCGATTTCAAAATCAGGGGTGAGTTCCTTCGATGCACACCGAGGTCGACCAATCCTGACGGCAGCATTACCGCTAGCTGTCGCGCCGGCAATGAAGACCTCAGTGAATGGATGCTCCAACGAGGATGGGCGCTTGCGCGCCCTGACGCTCCCTTCGAATACTCCGCACTGGAAAGAATTGCCCAATCAAGGGGATTTGGCGTGTGGGGAATCCCCATCGACGTCATTCGAAAGGGCCGTCGGTGATGGCTACGAAACCGCCGCGAATGCATGGTCCGGTCGGCCGAGGGATGTCATATGCTCGTTGCGATCGAGTCGTCCGGCCAGCGTCGTGAGGCCAAGAGCGCCGAGCACAACGGTGGCGCCGATCCATGGCGTCGCCATCAAGCCCAGATGGGCGACGATCAAGCCACCGCCCCAGGCACCGCTGGCGATGCCGACATTGAACGCCGCAATATTCAGGCCTGAGGCAACGTCGACAGCCTGTGGCACATCGCGTTCGGCGCGCTGCACCACGTACACTTGCAAACCCGGGACATTACCGAAAGCGAAGGCGCCCCATACCAAGACCGTCGCGAGCGCCAGCCATGGGTTGGAAGCGGTAAAGGTCAGCACAAACAGAACTAGGGCAAGTAGGGAAAACACGATTTGCAGCGCAAGAATCGGGCCTTTCTTGTCAGCGAGCTTGCCGCCCCAGATATTGCCGAACGCAACCGACACGCCATACACCAGCATGACCAGGCTGACACTGGAGGCCGAGAAGCCTGACACTTCCTGCAAAATCGGCGCAAGGTAGGTGAAGGCGATGAACGATCCGCCGTAACCGAGCACGGTGATGGCGTACACCAGCAACAGGCGCGGCTTTTTCAGTACCGACAACTGGGCCAGCAAGGATGCTGGTTTGCTGTTGGTAATATTGTTAGGCACCAGGATCGCGCTACCGACAAAGGCAATTACGCCCAGCAATGACACGGCCAGGAAGGTCGATTGCCAGCCAAAGGTCTGGCCGATGAAGGTGCCGAGTGGCACGCCGGTGACCAACGCGACGGTCAGGCCGGTGAACATCAGGGCAATCGCGCTGGCCGCCTTCTCCTTTGTCACCAGGCTGGTAGCAATGGTCGAGCCAATCGAGAAAAACACGCCGTGCGCCAAGCCGGTCAGTACGCGCGCCGCCATCAGTGCTTCATATCCTGGTGCCATCCATGCGACCAGATTGCCGATCGTAAATAGCGCCATCAAACCCAGCAACAGATGCTTGCGTGGCACGCGGCCGGTCAGTGCCGTCAGTACTGGCGCACCAACCGCGACGCCCAAGGCATACAGACTGACCAGCAAGCCGGCCGAAGGAACTGAGACACCAAGGCTGGCAGCAATGGTTGGGATGAGGCCGACAATAACGAACTCGGTCGTACCGATAGCGAAAGCGCTCAGTGTGAGCGCCCAAAGTGCAAGAGGCATGATGTTTCTCCTTTGGGGGAATAATTGATGCCTCGCAGTGTGGGCCTTGCGCCGTCAAAGAAAAACCCTGGGTGCTACACTAGACCTTTGACTGTGAGTCAATAATGCTGAGTATTGAGGCGCTGATTGGCTTTGTTTCCGTCATAGATGCCGGTTCATTTTCTGCAGCTGCCGACCGGCTGGGACAAACGCCATCGGGGGTAAGCCGAACCATTTCGCGCCTGGAGTCGCAACTAGGCATGACCTTGATGACACGAACCACCCGTCGCCTGGACTTGACGGAGGAGGGCGCGTGGTTACTTGGGCGCGCCAGGAAAATCCTGTCCGACTTGCA
>JANPCW010000352.1:0-4873 GCA_031431155.1 Janthinobacterium sp.
CCGGATGGCAACGGCGACTTCACCAAGGCCATGGGCATGCTGGTCGACAAGCGCGACCTCGGCTTTGGCATGCGTTCTTGGCGCTACTCGATGCTGGTCAGGGATGGCGTGATCGATAAAATGTTTATCGAGCCCGAACAAGAGGGCGACCCGTTCGAAGTATCGGACGCCGACACCATGCTCAACTACATTAACCCGAAGGCGAAGGTATCTGAGCCGGTCATGATTTTCGCCAAGCCCGGTTGCCCGCACTGCGCGCGCGCCAAGGCCACGCTCAAGGCAAACGGAGTAAGCTATACCGAGATCCCGTTGAGCCAGACGGTAACGGCCAGCACCTTGCGCGCGGTGAGCGGCAAGGGCACTTGGCCGCAGGTATTTATCGGCGGAAAATTGATCGGGGATGCCGACGCGGTCGATGCCTATTTCGGTGCAGCGAAAGGATAAACGCCAGCATGAAATTATCTGTCCTGGATCAGTCCCCCGCCTGTCTGGGACGGGCGCCCGCCGACGCGATTGTCGAGTCGCTGGCACTGGCGCGCCATTGCGAAGCGCTTGGCTACCATCGCTACTGGGTCTGCGAGCACCACAACAGCAACAGCATTGTTGGCAGCGCGCCCGAAGTATTGATGGCGGCGATCGCGGCTGGCACGACGCGGATCCGGATCGGTAGCGCCGGCATCATGCTGCCGCACTACTCAGCCTTGAAAGTGGCGGAACAGTTCCGCGTGCTCGAAGCGATTGCCCCGGGGCGGATCGACCTGGGTCTGGGGCGGGCGCCCGGTTCGGACCGGCTCACGGCACAGGCGCTCAACCCGCACGCTAGCTCAACGGCAGATGATTTCCCGCGTCAGGTTCTCGACCTGCAGGACTGGCTGGCCGGCACCCGGATGGCGGCGGGCCACCCGTACCGCAGCATCACGGCCCAGCCACAGGGGCCGAGCATTCCTCAAATGTGGATACTGGGCAGTTCCAATTACGGGGCCCAGCTGGCCGCGCATTTGGGCTTGCCCTATGCGTTTGCGTATTTCTTTAGCGACGGCAAGGGCGCGGAAGAAGCGCTGGCGTTGTACCGCCAGCATTTCCGTCCGAGTGCGCGCCATCCCGTGCCGCAGGCCACCATCTGTGTGTGGGCCCTGGCTGCCGATACCCAGGCTGAGGCCCAGCATCTGCTCATGACGCGCGAATACTGGCGGGTTGGATTTGAGAAGGGGGTGCTGCGCCCGCTGGTCTCGCCGCAGGACGCTGCCGCCCATCTGTATTCGCCCGAGGATGAAGCGCGCATTGCACAGTTGCGCGCGACCGCGCTGGTGGGCACCGGAACCGAGGTCGCGACCCGTTTGCGCGCGCTCGGTCAGCGCTTGGGGCTCGATGAAATCGTCGTCAATACGTGGGCCTTCGATCCCCAGGCGAGGCGCCATTCCTATGCCTTGCTGGCCCAGGCGCTGGACATTGCAAGGGAAACCTGATGGACGCGCTAATCTGGGTCGCGCTGATCGCCGTGATCGTGGTGCTACTGCAGGTTCCCCGCTGGCGCCTCAAGCGCGCGCTGGCCCGTCCCATGGCGCCAGGCCTGATCGCCATCTTGGAACGCAATATTTCGCCGTATCCGCGCATGCCGGCCATGCTGCGCGCGCAATTGCAGATGTTGGTGCTGCAGTTCCTGCACCAGAAAAAATTCGTCGGTTGCGCAGGGCTGGAGGTGACCGATGAAATGCTTGTCACAATCGCCGGCCAGGCCTGCCTGCTAGTGTTGAACCGGCCGACCCGGGTGTACCCCGCGCTGGACACGATCCTGGTGTATCCGAGCGCATTCGTGGTGCCGCGCGCCCAGGTTGACGAGGCTGGCGTTGTTACCCACGCCGAGCACGGCTTGCTGGGCGAGTCCTGGGGCGACGGGCGTGTGATCCTGTCCTGGGATCATGTGCGGCGCGGCGCATCGGACTGGAGCGATGGCCAGAATGTGGTGCTGCACGAATTCGCGCACCAGCTCGATAGCGAATCGGGCAGCAGCAACGGCGCTCCGTATCTGGGCACGCTGTCGAGCTACCGCAGCTGGGCTGCCGTGCTGTCGCGCGATTTCGCCAACCTGCGGGCCGACGCGATGTTCCACCAGCAAGGCGTGCTCGATCACTATGGCGCGACCAACCCTGCCGAGTTTTTCGCGGTGGCCACCGAGGCTTTCTTTGAAAAGCCGCGCCAGTTGGCTCTCCATTATCCTGATCTGTATGCCGAGTTCTTGAAATACTACCGGGTTGACCCGCGCGCATGGCTGGCGCCAGAGCCGGACGCTGCGATCGATGATGGCCGGCCCGATGGCGGTCAGTCCGAGCCGACAGAACGATTCAATAGCAATGCCATCTCACCACAGTGGCATGAGCATCGCGCCACTCATTTTGGAGGTCATCATGTCCACGATTCTCGCCGGTCATTTTCAGCGTCAGGATCAAGCGGATCAAGCGCGCCTTGACTTGATCGAAGCCGGTTTCCCTGAAGACCAGATTAGCACCTTCTTCCTGAACCAGCCGGGGCAGCACGACTTGCACGAATTTGGCGGCGACCGCGAGCGGTCGCCCGGCGCCAAGGAAATCCCGTCCGCGGTGGTGCAGGGCGTGGCCAGCGGCGGCGCGGTCGGCGTTGCTGAAGCGGGCGGCGAGAATGCCGTTGAACCGCGCAAGCCTGGCATGCTGGTGGCCGTCGGGCTTGCCGAACCGCTCGACCAAGGGCGCGTGCTCGATGTATTGCGGACCTTGGGAGCGAATCATATCGAGCGCGCGCAGGGCACGATCGTGGACGGCGACTGGATCGATTTCGACCCCCTGAGCGCGCCGGTGCCGGCTAGCTGAGCCCGGCTGCACCAAAAACAGGTAAGCGGCCCGGTCCCAATCCAGGGCCGTTTTGCAGTCGAAATTGGCCAGACCCGCAGAGCGTTTTTCGGTATGATGCTTGAAGGATGCCGATGCATGGGCGGCAGCCATACTGTTTGGATGCCAACGAGTATTGATAGGGGGCGCGTCAATGACACAAGCATGGGTGGTTCTCACCGGTCCGGATGGGCGCGACATCGCGGCACCAACGGAGGACCAACTTGAGAGTGCGATTGCGCAAGTCTACAGCGGTACGGTGCAGGATCCCGATGGCGGTCCGGCCTCGGCTTGCCTGCGCTTCGGTTATGACGACGGCTTGATGTACGAAATGGAAGTGGCCGGTAACGGTGACGTGAAATTTGAGGAATGGTCGGACCGCGATTGCGAAATCGCCCTTGCCAGCCCGCGCAGCATGAATGCCAGCCAGGCCGACGCGCTGCAGCTGTGGCTTTGGCTGTCCCAGCGCCAAATCGCTAAGATCCGCAGCCAGTCATGGCATTCTGACAACTAAAACGAATCGAGCTACCTCCGCGAATCGACCTGCCTGCGCCGCAAAGGGTGGAACCTGCGGACTATTTGCGCAGTTTCTCGGCCTTGGTCTGACACCCGATGCAAAAGCGCGCTTCGGGGCGGGCGCGCAGGCGGGAAAAACCGATCTCCTCGCCGCACGATTCGCACGATCCGTAGCTGCCATCGCCAAGCCTTGCCAACGCGTACTTGATGATGCGCATTCTCTCAGCCCGGTGCTCGCTTGCCTCCAGTTCCAGGTCCTTCATGATACGTGCGCTCGCATTGTCGGCAGGGGAGGCCTCGGTTTCGGTCTCGGGGATCATGCGCAAATTCAGGCCGGCGGTGTTCCCGTCCGGCTGCTGGCTTTGCAACAGCGCCTGTTCGTGCTCTAGCATCGCGCGCAAGCTTGCAAGCTGAGCCTGATCTAGTCCGTTCATTGGCGACTCGCGTACATTGAAGGGGATAAAATTAAATTTTAGCTGGCAAGCAATGAAGGCAAGTTGAGGGACATCACTGCGGAAGCAATGCGCCCACAACTTGCGCTACGTTCTGTGCCCAAGGTTTATTGCGGCGCCTCGCAGTTGAACATCCACGACACGCCAAACTGGTCAACCAGCTTGCTCAAATTGTAATGCGGTTCCGGGAAAGTCGGTTAGAGTGGCTGCGCCGTTCTCCCACTTGAATCAACCCGAAGGAAGAAAAAAATGAACAAGAAATTCCTGATTTCCGTTGTGGCGATGTTTGTCCTGTCGATGCTGATCGATGGCGTGATCCATGCGGCCTTGCTGAAACCCGATTACGAGGCCCTTGGCGCGCTGTACCGAGGTGAACAGGATGCGCAAAATTACCTGGGGTATATGTTGCTGGCCCACGTTTTCCTGGCGATCGGGTTTGCATGGATCTACCTGAAGGGGAAATCGGGTGCGCCGTTCCTGATGCAGGGCTTGCGCTTTGGCCTGGCCGTGGCGCTGTTGATGACGATCCCGGGCTATTTGATTTACTTTGCGGTGCAACCGTTGCCGGCGCTGCTGGTCTTCAAGCAGATCGTCATGAGCACGGTTGGCGTGCTGATGATGGGCGTGGCGGTCGCGGCGATCAATAAGTAGGTAAAAAGGCGTTCAGGTTTGCCCCCCATGCTGCTTGAGCGCCTCGCTATGCTGTCCCAGTTTTTTTAGCGCCTTCGAGATCGCCGTGGCTTGCCCATTGCCGGCGGCAGCGCCCAGCGCCACCAGGTCGGCGGCGAGGTTGATCAAGTCGCCGACCAGCGTGATTTTCGCGATGGCCTGTTTAGCCTCGTCGGCCAGATCCATCAGGTTTTGCTGCGACACGGCCACGCCGGGCACGACGCAGGCGGCCGCATCGCTATACAGCCTGTTGGCGCGTTGGCGCAGCGCTAGTGTAGTGTTGCATTCTGTTTGCTACTTAACCGGCTATTGGCGCGGATGACCTTTTGGAGGATGTCGCGAGCAGATGCAGTCCAGATAAATGGCTTCGGATTG
>JANPCW010000353.1:0-2158 GCA_031431155.1 Janthinobacterium sp.
AGCGCGAGCGGGCCGCGCTGCCACGGACGGGGAGGGGACGCGACGTTCAGCGTGTCACTTGCCAGTGCCATCATTGACGATCTTGGCAAAGACCGGATCGAGTTCGCGGGCCAGAGCATCGAGCTTGCCGCTGCCGTAAGGCGCGAACGTCGCGCTCGGCGTGCGGTAGGTGACGCTCGCCGTGCTGTCTGCATTTTCCGTCACATAAAGCCGCAGGGGCGCCTCGATACCGGCAGGAACACTCGCTTCCAGCATGCGCACTGCGTAATCGTTGCGAAATACCATCAGCACGGTGTTGCCGGGAATTTTGACCCCGCGCGCGGCCGCTCCCTTGCTCGCACTCGCCTGCGCGACCAGTCCCATCTGGTTATCGGTGATGGCGCGCTCCAGGCGCTGCACCAGCTTATCGAAGGAATGTTTCGACGATACGGTGCGCGTTCCTGGGTAGGGGACGGGGCTGTCAGCATGGACAAGGCTGCTGGCGGCCAGCAGCAGGCCGCCGAGCGGGAGCAAGTGTCGCCGCGAAGATGTTTTTACAGGAAAAATAGTTGCCATCATAAAAGCCTCCAAGGTAAAAATTGCCACCGCGTTAGTGCGGTAGTGGCAGATGCTGAGAGAACAACCGGTACGGCGAGGCTTTCGCCTTGTCGCGCGCCGCTGAAATCAGACGCCGGCTCTCGCCCGCGGTCGCTTTGTCTTGCAATAACGAGAGGTAAAACTCCAGATAGAACGCGTCGGGCTGGACCTCGGCGTCGAACACCAATGCGGCGGCATCGGGATGGCGCGGTGCACGGTAGTCAAATATCGCTTTCGCATCCGGCGCGATGCGGGTATCGGCGATTTCCTCGCCCAGATCCAGAGTAACTTGGCGACCGATGATGTATTCCTGCGTCGTGCCGTCAATCTTGTTGCCTGCCGCATTTTCCTGGTAGCCACGGAGCACGACTTTCGGGGTGACGTAAGTCGGGAAATAATGGCCGACACCGGTGTTGGCCACGCTCAGCCGCGCAGCGACCTGGCCGTCCGCCACAGCCGGGGTACCCGCCTGGATATCGACGCCCTTTTTTACCATCTCGGGATCGTGGATGCCGCGCCATAAATGGCGCCGATCGGGCATGTGGCAAGACTGGCATGCCTTCCCTTCGCGCGCGTGGCGACTGCCTTGCCACTCGCGATAGGTGTTTTCAAGAAGCTTGCCGTTCAATGCGAATTCATCGTCCCTGAATTGGTGGCAGGCCGCGCAGAAGCGGGAACTCTCGAATGCGCTATTCGCTTTCCAGCCGCCGTGCGGCGATGTGCCCGGAGCGGTGCTCGGCAGACTGCCGTCGCGGCGCGGCGGACCATGCCATTCATAGCCACGGACATGGCACGCCGCGCACATCAAGCCATGCTCGTGCAGCGGCGGTGCCAAATTGGCGGCAATTGGCCTGTCTGTCTGATTTTTTTGCAGCGCGGCGACCAGGCTGTCGGCCTGCTCCGCCAGCGGCGCGTGGCAGCGTATGCAGTCTTGATGTTGGTCCCGGGCATGTGCCGGCATTGCCACCAGTTGCCCCATCAGGCCCGGCCCCATGGCGCGGCTGTGCAGGCTGGTGCGCCAGTCGTCGAACTGTTGCCGATGGCAAGTGCCACAACTCTCGGGCGCTAGCGTGATGCCCTGCGCTGTCATGCCGGCAGGAGGTTTTCCTTGCGGCGGCAACGGGCGCGCCCAGTATTTTTCGATAAAAAGTTTTGTCTGCGCTTCGTCGGAGGCTAAAGCAGGCGTTTGTGGCGGAGCAGGCGGGGGCGGCTGCGGGTGACGCTCGCAGCCGCCCAGCCATGCGCTCAAGGCGGCAAACGACAGCGCCAGCCATAATCCGTTGCGGCGACGTGGCGCCAAATCGCAGCGCTGGGTTCGATTTGGCCGCTGGAGACCCGCCAGGAACCGCCGGCAAGGCCGCCGTGCAAGCAACCCGGCCGTCAATCGTGCACCATGATGCCCGCAACCGGGTCGACGGCTTGATCCCATGGCGCGGCCGCGATCCGGCAGCGCGCTAGTGCACGCCAATCCAACTCCATCACACCGAGCCCCGATTGATTCGTAAGCAGCATTCTTTCCAGTTCGTCCAGCGCTGCTTCTGAGTGCAATGCGCTGCCGCCCATCCTGTGCTGAAGGGCGTCC
>JANPCW010000354.1:0-1985 GCA_031431155.1 Janthinobacterium sp.
GAGCTTCATAGGCCAGCGCTCGTCCAATGTAAGGCCGGTGATAGATTGGATTGAGCTCTATGGCTTTGGTGAAGTCGTCCTGGGCTTTCCGATATTCTTGAATTTCCAGATATGCGGCGCCCCGATCGTTATACGCATAGCTGTATTCGGGAGAAATTGCGATCGCTTTACTGTAATCGCCGATCGCTTGCTGGAAACGCCGTACCTCGGAAAACATAATGCCGCGGTTATGGAAAATGCGCTCCACTCCCGGGCGATTCTCGTCATTCACCACCAGTCGGGCCGCGTCATCCCACAGCCGCAAGGGATCCGAAAAGGTCATAAGCCGACTCCATGTCGCCGGAACCATGATGAGTACGAAGGCGGTCAGTACGGCTGCCGCGCGGTTCGCCGACATGTTCCGGAGCAGAAACGGTATAGCCGCGACCCCCACCGGCATCCACAAGTAACTGCGGTAGAGAACAAACGATTCCTGAATCCTGACGGTCGAAAATTCGGTAGCAAACAGGAACCATGGGCACAGCAGGGCGAAGCCGAACAGCCCCCTAGCCCCGCGTTGGAGCAACATACGAACCGCGACAACGGGGTACAGCAGAAATCCGATAAAGCCCGCTATTTGAGGGAACGACCAAAGCCTGCCGGCAAACTGCTCGACCATGGCCACCGACATCCATGCCGAGTTTGGAATGAGCCAAAGCAGCAGATACTTGAAAAACAAAAAAGACTGCGTAATGACCGAGAGCGGATAGGCAAGGCTGCGATCGAATCCTGGATCCTGCCTGGCTAGCCTTGCAAGCATGTTCACGCCCCGGGGTTCGTAGGCCTGCCCAAGAATATTGTGGGATTTGATTTGGAAAACAACGAAGGCGCCGATCAAGCCATATAGGGCAAAGGTCGGCCAGACCTGCCTGAACAGGCTGCGCGAGGGCTGGCGAAGTAAGAGCAGCATGGCCAACGCCACCGCAGGCGCCATGATGGCGTGCTCTTTGGATAGCACGGCGAAAAAATACGCGCCAGCCGAAGCCATTAGCCACCAGCGCCGCCAGCGGCTTTCTCGCACGATCCCTTCAAGCAGTAGACGCAACATGATGAGCGTGAAAAACGTCGCCATCAGGGTCGAGCGTTGCGTCAGATATGCTACTGCGTACACAGCGGCCGGATGCAACGCGAATATCAGGGCGCCGAAGAACGCCAGCCAGGATTGCGGTAGCATCGTCACCGTTCCCGGGCTGGCCGCGACCTTGTTTTCGGCAGGCAGAACCACCCCAAACAACCGGCGCAGTAGAAGGTAAAGCACGGAAATATTGGCAAGGTGCAGAGCCAAGTTTCCAAGATGCAGCCAGAGCAAATCCCTGCCCAGCAGTGCGCGGGTCCATTCGAAGGTTGCGTAGGGCAACCAGCGCAATTGGAGGCTGAACACCTTTCCGACGTACTCTGCGTGCACCTTGCCGTCGAAGAAATACTGGTCGTCGAAGACGAAGGGATTCCAAAGAAATTGCCCGTACAGGATGGCAACGGGCAGGCCGAGCAGCAGGAACTTCAAGAACGTGGATTGGCCAACTTGCCGCCACAAGGATTGCCGTTTAACTGAGTCAAGCATGAAGAGGCGCTTTAAAGGAGACAGGTGGGGGCGAATGCGCGAACGCGGTTATTCACGCGCAGCACAGTATAAGGCGCAACCCAAAAGTAGGGCGGATGAGCGCAGCGTTATCGGCCGCAAGTGCACGCTCCATTAGGTCCTTTTGGGCTGAAGGCGCTGGTTTTTTGCTCTTGCCGTATAAGCCGGACACCGCCGCGCACAACCGCCCTACGTTTGAGTTCGCATGCGCGCCGTCAAGGCGCAAGCCGCTTACCGGATCTAACCAGCGCCAGCAGTTCGTCGGCTGGCAGCGGGAAACTAAGCAAATACCCTTGCACGCTGTCGCACGACTGCGCGCGCAGGAATGCCAGTTGCTCCAAGGTCTCAACGCCTTCCGCCACGACTT
>JANPCW010000355.1:0-11514 GCA_031431155.1 Janthinobacterium sp.
GCGCTGCGGCGGGTTGCTGCTGGCCTTGCTTTTTCTATTGCCAGCGCCGGCATGCTCCGCGCAATCGCTCGATGCCCGCCTTGCCGAGCTCGCCGAACTGGTCCGTTTTGTCCCCGAAACGGCGCTGCCGCAGCTGCTTCAAATCGAAACGCAAGCGCGCGCCGCCGCGCTTCCGGCCAAGGCCAAATTCCTGGTCATGTTAAGCCGCGCCTACCGAAAACTTGGCAAGCGCGACCAGGCGCTGGCGCTGGCCGAGGAAGTGATCAAATTGGCCAGGGCTCAGCACGACAACACGGCACTGGCCAGAGGATTGCAGGCCAAAGCCTTTGTGGTGTTTGCCATGGCTAACGTACCTGCCGCGCACGCGCTGGCCTTCGAAGCGGAGCGGGCGGCCATCGGAACCGACGACATGACGCTGCGGATCATGACGACGATCACGGCCGGACAGAGTTTCGCCGAGCAAGGGGATTTCCCTTCGGCGTTGGTCAAAGGCCAGCAGGCGCTCGACCTGGCGCGCAAGTTCGGCGCGCCGATCCCGCTCGCAGCTGCGCTGCGCAATCTGGCCCAGTTGTACGGCCAGTTCAAGGATTACGACAAGGGATTCGCCGCCATCGATGAAGCATGGAGCGTGGCCGTCAAACTCGGTTCAGCGGGCCAGATGGCGCTGGTCAAGAGCACCGAGTATGCCCTGGCGATCACATCGAAACAGCCGCAGCGCGCGCTCGGCGCCTTGCAAACCGAGCTGGCGCTCGAACGCAAGCTCGGTGCCGGCACCATGATCGCCAGCACCCTGGTCAACCTGTCGGACAGCTACCTGAAAGCGCACGACTACCCGCGCACGCTGCGCTTTGCCAAACAGGCGCTTGCGGCGGCGCAAGCATTGAACGATCCCGGCACGGTGTCGGTCGCCCGAGTCAATATCGGTCTAGCCTACCTTGCCATGGGTCGCATCGCCGACGGCAGGAAAAGCGTCGAGGCAGGCTTGGTCCACTTTGAGAAAATGGGCGACAAGCCCGAATTGCAGGAAGTTCTGCTGGAGTATGGCCTGGCGCTCGAGCGTGCGGGTGACTCGGCCGGCGCGGTGGCCGCCTATCATCGCGAACGCGCGCTCTCGGATGAACTGTTCGCACAACAACGCCAGAAGGCGGTCTATGAATTGGAGCAAAAATATGAAACCGACAAGAAGCAGCGCCAGATCGTACTATTAAGCCGCGAGAACCAGCTCAAGAGCACCGAACTGGACAACCGGCGCCTGCAACAGCGCGTATGGTGGTTGCTGGCGATCGTGTTTGCGCTGGCATCCATGATTGTCGGCCTGCTGTACCGCAAGGTGCGCCATGCCAACGCCCAGCTGAAAGTGAGGAACCTCGAACTGAAGGCGCAAAGTTCGCGCGACCCGCTCACGTCCCTGTACAACCGGCGCCATTTCCAGGAATTCATGCGCGCCCACGGTCAGCACGGCCAGCTCAAACAGCGCGGCGATGCCAGCCACGGCGACGACATCGTGGGCGCCCTGTTCCTGCTCGACGTCGACCACTTCAAGCACGTCAACGATACCTATGGCCATGCCGCCGGCGATGCAGTACTCAAAATGATCGCCGAGAACCTGCGCGAGATCGTGCGCGAGACCGACATGATCGTGCGCTGGGGCGGCGAAGAGTTCCTCGCTTTCTTGCCGGCAATACCGCGCGGCGGTCTGGACGACATCGCGCGCCGCATCTTGTCGGGCATCTCGGCCCACGTGATCGACTATCAGGGCAGCGACATTTCGGTCAAGGTCTCGCTCGGTTTCGCGCCCTTCCCCTTGATTCCAGGTGAACTGCCGCTGCCATGGGAGCGCGCGGTCAATCTGGTGGACATGGCGCTCTATCTGGCCAAGGCGCATGGCCGCAACCGCGCCTATGGGGTGCGCGGCTTCGCCAACTTCGACAAGACCTCGATGGAAGCGATCGAACAGGACCTGGAATGGGCCTGGCACGCCGGCTTTGTCGACTTGAGCATCGTGCTGGGCGATCCGGACACCAAAATCGGTCCGGTATCCGCGCCAGCAGGTATTCCCACCGGCCAGCGTGCCAATCTGACCGGGCAGTTTGAAATGGCGCTCTGACACCGGCGCCAGCGCGCCCGTGCCGCTATTTGCGGGCCGATTCCTGCATCTTCTCGCCGGCCCGCTCGACCTTCTTGCCCACATCCGCGGTCGCCTTGTCCAAGCCCTTGCTGGCGTCTTCGGTTGCTTGATTGATCTTGTCGCTGGTTTCCTTGGCAGTTCTGGTCACGTCCGCACTGGCATTCTCGGCCGCGTTGGTCAGTTCCCTGCCCGCCTTCTCGGTAGCCTGGTCAAGCTTGCGTCCGGCTTGCTCGGCCGGCCCCGCGCCAGCCACGTCTTCCTTTTTCTGGCAGCCCGACAGTGCGCCCAGCAAGACAGCCAGGGCCAAGATTGCTACACTTTTAGTTGCTTTCATCGCTTCTCCATGGTTACATAGTCAAACTTGCATCGAACTGCCAGCATACACCGCCTACGCAAGCATTGGATTGTTTCAGCCACGAAATTGTTCCGATTTTACCCGCCGCCAACCACCTCGAAAGGCTGTGCCATGAACCGGAAAATTGTTACCGCGCACCGAATTTGTCCATTCTGTGAGGCTTGTTGCGGGCTCGAAGTCGATGTCGAACTCAGGCAGAAGCGCGTGGTGCGGATCCGGGGCGACCAGGCCGATGTCTTTAGCGCCGGCTTCCTGTGCCCCAAGGCGATCGGCTTGAAGGACTTGCACGACGATCCGGACCGCTTGCGCACCCCCATGATCAAGCGCGACGGTGTGTTTGTGCCGGCCAGTTGGGAACAGGCGTATGCCGAGATCGAGCGCCGCCTGCCGCCCATCATTGCGCAAGGCGGCCCCGACGCGGTGGCCACCGTGCTGGGCAATCCGGTTTCGCACAAGATGAGCCTGATGCTCTACTTCCCCACCCTGGCCAAAGCGCTGGGCACGCGCAATATGTTTTCGGCCTCCAGTGTCGATCAAGTGCCCAAGATGCTGTCGGTCGGACTGATGTTCGGCAGTTGGCTGTCGGTGCCGGTGCCCGACATCGAGCGCAGCGATTTTCTGCTGATTCTAGGCGCCAACCCGATGGTCTCGAACGGCAGCCTGTGGACCGTGCCGGACTTTCGCGGCAAGGCCCGCGCACTGCGCGCGCGCGGCGGCAAAATCGTCGTGATCGACCCGCGCCGCAGCGAAACGGCCGAGGTAGCCGACCGCCACCATTTTATCCGTCCGGGCGCAGACGTCTTTTTCCTGCTCGGGATCGCCCATACTCTGTTCGACGAAAACCTGGTGCGACTGGGGCGCCTGGCTGACCATGTCGCGGGGTTGGCCGAGCTCGCGGATGCCGTGCGCGCTTACCCGCCGGAACGGGTCGCCGCGCGCTGCGCGATTTCAGCCGCCACCATGCGCGAATTGGCGCGCGCCCTGGCAGGCACCGAACGGGCCGCCGTGTACGGGCGGATTGGCACCTGCACCCAGCAATTTGGCACCCTGACGTCCTGGCTGATCGACGTGATCAATGTGTTGACCGGCCACCTTGACCAGGAAGGCGGCGCCATGTTCCCGAAAGCGGCCGCGTTTGCCGCCAACACGCGCGGTCAGGCTGGCAGCGGACGCGGCGTGGTGCATGGCCGGGATCGTTCGCGCGTATCGGGCGCGCCCGAAGTGGCCGGCGAATTGCCGCTGACCTGCCTGGCCGAGGAAATCGAGACCCCCGGCCCGGGCCAGATCAAGGCGTTGATCGCCATCGCCGCCAATCCGGTGTTGTCGGCCCCGAACGGGGCGCGCCTGGCCGCCGCGCTCGATCAGCTCGACTTCATGGTTAGCATGGACCTGTATCTGAACGAAACGTCGCGCCATGCGGACGTGATCCTGCCCGGCGTCTCGCCGCTTGAGGATGCGCACTATGACGTCAGCTTCACCCAGTTCTCGCAGCGCGACCATGCGCGCTACAGTGGGCCGGTGTTGCCACGCAGCGGCGAGCAGCCCGATGAATGGGAAACCCTGCTGCGCCTGGCGGCCATCGCCAAAGGCCTCGGTAGCAAGGCCGACCTGGACGCGCTGGACGACGCCGCGCTCGAACAAGACTTGAAACGGATGCTCGGGGAGACTGCGGCCGGGCCGGTGCTGGCGGCGCTGGCGCCACTACGCGGGCCGCAGCGCCTGCTGGACCTGGCGCTGCGCAGCGGCCCGTATGGCGATCGGTTCGGCACCAGGCCCGGCGGCCTGACGCTGGCAAAAATACAGGCGGCACCGTCCGGGATCGACCTCGGGCCCATGGCTCAGCGGATTCCGGAAGCGTTGCGTACGCCATCGGGAAAAATCGAGCTGGCGCCGCACGCCTTGCTGGACGATTTGGCACGGGTTGCCATCGACCTTGATGCGCCCGCGCCGCAACTGGTCATCATCGGGCGTCGCCAGTTGCGCTCCAATAATAGCTGGATGCATAACCTGCCCGTGTTGGCCAAGGGCCCATACCGCTGCACTGCCCTGGTCCATCCGGACGACGCGCGGCGCCTCAAGCTGGCCGACGGCGCCATGGCCGAGATCCGCAACGGCGCGCGCAAGATTGCGGTGCAGGTGGAAATCAGCGGCCAGATGATGCCCGGCGTGGTCAGCCTGCCGCACGGCTGGGGCCACAATTTACCGGGCACGCGACTGCGGGTAGCGGCCGAGCGTCCGGGCGCGAACTTGAACGCGCTGCTCGACGAAAACCTGCGCGATCCGCTCTCAGGCAATGCGGTGCTGTCCGGGATCGCCGTTGAGATGACAGCGTTGCCAGGTTAGGCAATTGGTAGGAGTCGAAATCACGCTTGAGCATGGCGCTCACTTCGGCCAGTACAATTTCCACAACAAAACAGTTGACTGACCTCAATTACAATCCACGCTACCCGTCATACAATCGCATGTCAATGAAATGAGAACTGTTTTACGAATGCGCAACGATGATCAAAAGATTACACCCCTTCCATTTAACCCTGCACGTGGCTTGTGCGTTGTGGTTGGCAGCTTGCTCCGAGATGCCGACTCATCACGCAACGGCCCCGAGTGCCAGAAACCTTTCCCACTTTATACCGGAGAGCGTGCGCGAGAGCGAACTACGGCGCGCTTGGGAGGGTCAGCCCTATGATGCCTTGCTCGCCGCCTATGGCACTCCCAAACTGGTAATGAACGTTCCAGGTAACCGCCCGTTGAAAACCTCCGTTGCGGTGTATGGTGTGAACGATGAAATTTCCCAGTGCATTGACGCGTTTTCGTTCATCGAACATGACCAAACCAAGCAGCTGACGGTGGCCGATTACTTCTGTCGATAACAGCGATACTGACCGTTCACTGACCGTTCACCGAACGGTCGTCGAGATCATGTCCCTGCGCACGCAACCTGAGTCTGTGCGCGGCAGGAGGCGTGTATCATACTGGTGGCGGGATTGTGACGTTCCCGGCGAGCAATGCGCCGGGTCGCCGTCGCGCGGGCTTCGCATCCAAAGATTGCTTTTTAGCCATCTCCCCCAGGATGTCGACGTGTCTATCACCGAGCCCCCGCCTTGCCCGGTGCCCCAACTGCTGCCCTGGACCATCGCAACGCGCCGCTGAACCCATCTGAAACAGGAAACCACACATGGAACACATTTCACAGGCGGCGCCATTGCCGCGCACGCAGCTTGACAGCGCCAATAATACGGTGCCGCTCATTATCATCACCATCTTGTTCTTCATGTGGGGCTTGCTGACGTCGTTAAACGATGTGCTCATTCCACACTTAAAGTCGATCTACACCCTGACCTACGTACAGGCGATGCTGGTACAGTTCTGTTTTTTCGGCGCCTATTTTATAGTCTCGCTGCCGGCCGGAATGCTGATTAAGAAAATCGGCTACCAAAGCGGCGTGGTGGTGGGCCTGGTCGTCGCGGCAGCCGGCTGCGCACTGTTTTATCCCGCCTCCAAAAGCGGTTATGCCGTATTCCTGCTGGCATTTTTCGTGCTGGCGACCGGCATCACGATCCTGCAAGTGGCAGCCAACCCTTACGTAACGGTGCTGGGCGACGCCGCCACCGCGTCGAGCCGGCTTACCCTGACCCAAGCCTTTAACTCGCTCGGCACCACGATCGCGCCTACCCTTGGCGGCATCCTCATCCTCTCAACTGGCGTGCTGACGGCGGCCGAATTTGCGCGCCTTCCGGCGGCCGGCCAAGTACTGTACCGGGCCAATGAGACGGCCTCCGTTCAAGGCCCCTACCTGGCGCTGGCTGGGGCGCTGCTGGCGTTGGCGCTGCTGTTCGCGTGTGCGCGACTGCCGAAGATCAGTCACGCACACGATGCCCAAAGCCTTGCCGGCGCGCCCGGCAAGACGTCGGTGCTTGCGCACCGCCATCTGGTGTTCGGCGCCATCGGGATTTTTCTGTACGTGGGCGGCGAAGTGAGCATCGGCAGCTTCCTGATCAACTTCCTGGGCGAGAGCAACATCGCCGGCCTGCCCCCAGCCGCGGCCGCGCTATACGTCAGTTTCTATTGGGGCGGCGCGATGGTCGGCCGCTTCATCGGCTTCGGGGTAATGCGCTACGTCAGCCCCGGCAAGGCGCTCGCATTCAACGCGGCCTGCTCGATCCTGCTGATCTTGAGCGCCATCTTCAGCCACGGCCAGTTGGCGATGTGGTCCATCATCGCGGTTGGCCTGTGCAACTCCATCATGTTCCCGACCATCTTTAGCATGGCACTCAACGGGCTCGGCAAGTTCACCGGCCAGGGCTCGGGTATCCTGTGCATGGCCATCGTGGGCGGTGCCATCGTGCCATTCGCGCAAGGCTTCCTGGCGGACATGATCGGCCTGCAATGGTCGTTCCTGATTCCGGCGGCCTGCTATAGCTTCATCCTGTATTTCGGCCTGAAATACGCCGGCATGTACCGCAACGCGCCCACTGCCGGCTAGCCGATTTCACGCATGCCGGGGGCCTGCGCAGGCACCCGGGTCATTTCCTTGCCATGTTGTGCTGGAAATAGAGCTTTTCATCGCCGTAGCGGGATGACAGTACCGGCGCTGCCAGGACCAGCTGCCCTAGAATCCTGGCGTTTTCGGGCGGATCGCCCTCAGCGAGCGTGTAGATGTCATACACCGCCTGCCCGACCGCCAGCCCGGCCAGCTTGAGGCGGAAGTCATCCTCGGCACTGGCGTCCTGCATCAAGGCGCGCGCTCGCGCGGTCGGTTTGTAGAGCAGTTGGTTCGGTGCTTTGGGACGGAGCACGCGCTGGCCGTCAGGCAGCGTAGCGGCGAGGTGTTCAAGCGTCAACCTGCCGGGGTTTGGGTCCTTTGCGCCAAACTGCACGGCGCTGCGCTCAAACCCGCTGCCGAGCACGCGCGTGGCGAGCCCATTGGCCGGGGGCAGGATGGTGCTGAAGGTCTGCCCAAAAAAGTTGTGGCCGGCTTGCCCGTCGACCGAATGCATCAGATGCACATTGACCGATGACTGATCGCCGCCGATGAAGATCTTCAGTGCCAGCGCCGGGATCGATTTGCTGGCCGTGGGCTTGCTCGCCATCGAAAAACGGCCGATCACGCATTGCGCGCCGCTCTTGAAAATGCCGGTATAGCCGCCCGGAGCGTCGGGGCGCACCACCAACCGCAGGCGCGCCTCTGCGCCGAAGGCGTGAATGCGCTTGTGCCGGCCCGGCTCCAGTTCATCGCCCTGCGTGGTCAGCGCCTTGACTGAAAAATCGCCTGTTGTCAGCTTGTAAAGGTCGGAAATTCCAGGGCTGATCAATGGCGGCAGTTGCTCATAGCGGGATGGAACAATCTTGCCGTTCCACATTGCATCGGCCTTCTGGCAGGCTGAGAGCGTGGCCGCCATGGGGTTTGGCACGCGCGCAACCGGGATCCGGGCGGCGCTCTGACAGCCGGTGCTCACAATGGCAACCAGGCCAACCAGCAGCGTGAGCATCTTGTTGTTGTGCAGTTGCATGATTGGCCTTTGTTTGATCAGACATGATTTGCCGGTCACACAATCATGTCCCATTCTTGCAAAACGCTCTGGGCGCTAGCGCACTGAGCAATCCGCTTTGGATGGATTCACAGATGCCAACGGCCTGCGCCGAATATACCGATCAGGCCGACAGCGATCAGATACAGAGCGATAATATAGTTCAACAGTTTCGGCATGACCAATATGAGAATGCCGGCAACCAGCGAAACCATGGGCACAATGGAAAGGTGAATGTTCACGTGAGATTCCTTTAAATAGTTGATTGAATTGCTTCTTATTGCACGTCGCTGCGCAGAGCTGGAATGCATCATGCCATGTTGAAGACCGGATTCGCCAGAGAGCGACCAAGGTCTGATGATTTAGAGGCCAACGACGATCGAAAATCGGGCCTGCCGACCGTAGTTCGTCACGCCGGCGCTGCCTATACTTGGGTCATGTGAAGGATCAAGTGAACTGCGGCCGGTGAAGGCGACAACAAGTGGGCCGATAGGGAACGAAACCGTTCTTGTCTCTTAATCCGCAAATCGTAGGCCTTGCATTTGTTTTGTGCTGGCTAAAATTGATGTACGTTAGCGCTGCGAGATCATCATGACACAGGCAAACCAACTATCGAAATATGTGATACGCAAGGATCTGGATCGTCGCTTACAGCAAACGACACCACCTCGATCACCTGAACGGCGGCAAATCGGTTGGTGTCGTCTGATGCTCGTTCCACGTTACGTTTCCGGCAACTGACAACAATTCCGGTCCTTACCACTCCTGCCCGCACATTTACCTTAAAGGTGCGCTCTCCGGCTTGGGCCGCCGACGCGGGAGTACTTCAGCGTCAGCGGTCTTCCCCATTTGCGATTCAGTCAAGCGCGCCAACTCTTCGCGTAGCGTCGTGCTGCGTTGCGACAGTTCCGGGCGCTTGCTGCGTTCGGCCGCCGTCAAACGCAGTTCAGCGCAAATCCGGTCTCCTTTGGCCAGACAGATATCGGCCGCATCGAGCCACGCTTCGGCTTGTTTTTGCTCGAGTTTATTCACCAGCGCGCGGGTTTGCGCATCGTCACCCCAGCGCTGCGTGAACGCGGACAGCCGGCTAGCGGCCTTGGCGAATGCGCCTGCATTGACGGCACGTTCAACCTCGGTATTGGTGTCGCTCCACGCTTTGGCATGCAAACGCTTTTTCTCGCAAGCGGGCGCCGTATCGCTGATCGCTTGTTGCAAGCGCTTGAGTTGACCAGGCGTGGCCCTGGCCGACTTCAGCGCCGACAGTTCCGCGCGCGCTGCGTCAATATGGCACTCGGCGGTCAGCGCAACGGCATCGCCGATCCGCGCGTCGAACTTATCCTCGCCATCCGGTTTGGTCAGATGCCATATGCCCCAAAGGGCCAACAGCGTGAGCACCCAGTAGCGCTTGCGGATCGGCCGATTGATCGGGGGGCTGGCCGGCCCGGCAAACACCGTCGCTGTGACCGGGACTGCCTTGGGGACGGGCTTGGCGACGGGCTGGGGTTCGGGCGCAGTTGCCGCAGTGATGATCGGAATCGGTGCCGCAACCACAGCCGGCGCTGCCACCGGTGCCGGCGCAGCGGACTGAACGGAGTGAACGGCGGCCCCGGCATGCTGACCGGTCCCGCAATACGGGCAGAATGGGACCTGACGCGGAAACGGCTGGCCGCATTCCGCATTGATACAGCGATAAATTACTTGATCAACCACACATCGATCCTGTCTTTTCTTGACTGTTTTTCAATCAGTTGTTATCAGTTGTTTAGTCGGGATCCGGGATCGCGTCGTCTGGGTCGGGAATGGCCGCATCGAACAGGGCAACCAGATCCGGCAGGTCGCCGGCGTGCTTCCATTTGTCCAGTTTCGGGTCCCATTGCATGTTCCAGACCTTGGTAGCGGGGTCGATCTCGCGGCGCGCAATGCGCACGGCGAGTTCATCGTGCGAATACGGTCCGTGCTGCATCTGGTTCAGGAATACCTTGTATCTGACCGAACTGATGGGCACAGCGGCCACCGGGCTGGCGAACAGGATGGCCGCTTGCGCCTCATCGTCCAGGAAATCGGGCTTGATGACGCGCTTGTCGACCGGTTGCTGGACTTCCCACGGGTAGGCGTCGGCGGCCGAATCGGGCACCAGTATGCTCCAGTTTGCGATGGCGTCAAGTGCGCCATCGATACTGGCCGCCGTCAACGCCGGATTGATGGCTCGTGCCCGTTTGAACCATTGTTCGTACAGGCGCCGCGCCGTGATATTGGGCAACGAGGGCGACGGCATTTCCGCGCCGGTCTCATCGACTTCGAGCCGGGGCTGGTACACGCGCTGCTGGTAATGCCGCATCAATGCTGCCAGCAAGGTGAGCTGACTGGCGCCCATCGCCGCCAGGCGGTGCTGCACGGCGGCGACTACCTGATCGCGGTAAAACGGCGGCAGCCCGTTGGAGCGGATCGCAAATTCATTACCGATTTGCAGCCACTCGCCCGAGCCGGGCTCGACTTCGAACAGGTACTGGCCGCGCGGCTGAAACGATGCTTCCCGGTCGCCCAGATCGGCCTTGCGCTTGAGCACGCCCAGCGCGTTCGCTTGCAGGAAATATTCGTAGTCGTCGGCCAGCCGGTTCAGTTCGTCCATCGACGGCGCGATCGGATGGCGGAAACGGGTTGAGTCGAAATGCAGATGGGTCGGGATTTTCGGGTTCTCGATCTGGTACGAGGTGCGCCAAGTCGGCAGCCCGCGCAACACCGTCATCGGGAACCCCGACAGCTCGATGTAGCACACCGCCTTGCCGGCAATGCCGGTATTGACGATCGAGACCAGCTCGCCGGTGAACGAACCACTCGGCACGGCAGCCTTGATTTCGGCTTCCATCTGGCGCCAGGCAGTGACGTCGGAGACGCCGATGAAGCACTTGAACTGGTCGCTCCTGGGCGTGAACTCGGCGCTAAAGCGCGCGTTAATCCACGGCATGGCGCTCTTGATCCATTCATTGAAGGTGCGCTGGCGCTCGGGCGGCGTCATCGCTTGCAGCCGTTCGAGCAAGGGATCGAGCGGCGCCGCGTCGCCCAGCTGCAAAAAGCTGAGCTCGGTCTGGGCGCGCCTGAACAATTTCAGGAGCAGGCTGGCACGCAGCTTTTCTTCGCCCAGTTGGGGAAACAACCTGGAGGAGCCGCCAAATTCGAGCAAGACTTCCTCGCTCCAGGCGCTGATGTCGCCGCTCAGTTTGACCGGTTCGGGCAGCGTATCGCTGGCCAGCTTCATGGTGGTGGCGTGCTCATGGCGCGCATCGTCGCGCAATTGATGGATACGCTGGTCGATCGCAACCAGCATTGCCTCAACGCAGCGGCGGCCTTCCTGGAACTCGCCGGCGATGCCGGTCCAGACCGGCTGGCCCTTTTCATCGACCGATTGGGCATCGCCGAGCCAGCTCGACAAGCCGCGCATCACCTCGATGGACTGCCCGGCCGCAACGGCCAGCAGGTGAAAGCGCAGGTAGTCGGCGATGTCG
>JANPCW010000356.1:0-6951 GCA_031431155.1 Janthinobacterium sp.
CACGCCCTCCGCAATCCCCCGTTCAATATGCGTGCGCAGGCTTTGCGCGAACCCGGCATCCTTGACCACGATATTGGCCTCCTGGTTCAGGAACAGGCTCAGTCCGTCGCAATTGCTCGAGCCAACCGTGGCCCAGTCGTCGTCCACCACGGCAACCTTGGCGTGCAACTGGGTTTTTCGATATTCGATCAGCTTGACGCCGGAAGCGAGCAGCTTCGGGTAAAACGAATGGGCCACTGCATCTTGCAGCCAGAATTCGCCCACGCCGATCAGCAGACTCACTTCGACCCCGCGCCGCGCCGCCGCGGCCAGCGCCTCCCTGAACTTGTGTCCGGGAGCGAAATACGGATTGGCCATCAGCACGCTGTTCCTGGCCTGCCCCAACGCGTGCAAGTAGGCGCGCTGGATCGTGCGCCGGTTGCGCAGGTTATCGCGCACGACAAAGCCGGCCATCATCGGCGTGTCGGCTGCGCTGTGGCTGGCGCGGCGCAGCTCCCGAAACAAGCCGATGCGCCTGAGCACACCCATCTTGCCAACGCGCGCCCACTGCGCCTGCACTTCACGGTGGATATTGGCCACCAGCGGGCCCTTCACCTGCACCGCGAAATCCCAGTCGGCGCCGGCAGCAGGCGGCTGTGATCATAATCGCAATGGAGATCGTCGTTGATATTGATGCCGCCGACGAAGGCAACGGTGCGGTCCACGACACAGATCTTGCGGTGCGAGCGCGTCACGCCGCGCCGGAACCAAGCATTGAAGACCCGGTGGTTGACCTTGGCGCCTTGCAGTGCCAGGTTCATGCGCTTGACCTGGCTATTACCGGTGCCGAACCAGTCGCTGATCATATTGACCAGCACGCCGCGCGCGGCCGCGCGCACCAGCGCCTGTTGCACCGCGCTGCCGGTGGTGTCGCCGGCAAAGATATAGGTTTCGAAATAGATGTCGAAGCGGGCCGCGTCGATCGCCTCGATCAGGGCCGGGAAAAACTCGGTGCCGCAACAAAGCAGGGCCACTTCGTTGTGCGCGACAAAGTTAACCGAACGCATGGCGCGCCTCACGCAAGCTTGAGGGTGGCGACGATGGGCGCATGATCGGACAGCTTGGCCCACAAGGCCCCGTGCATCACTTGCGCCTGTTCGACCTTGAAACCGCGCACATAAATCCGGTCGAGCCGGAAGAACGGGAGCGCCGCCGGGAAGGTGCGCGCCGGATTGACCTTGGTCGCGCGCCCGGACAGCGCACCGATCAAGCCGCTCAGCGAAGAGCGTGGCCCTAGCTCGTCGAATACCTCGACCACCCCCAGGCTCTTGCGCAACCGGGCGCTCAATTGGTTGCGCCAGTCGTTGAAGTCGCCCGCGATGATGACCGGTTCGCCCTTAGGCGCCGACGCCATGACGGCCTCGATCAGCGCTTCGGTCTGGCGCCCGCGCCCCGCTTCGAACAGGCCCAGATGCACGACATAGCAATGCACCGGCACGGTCGGCGTGTCGAGCACGCAGTGCAGGATGCCGCGTTGCTCATAGGCATGGTCGGACACGTCGTGATTGTGCATGGACCCGATCGGGAACGCACTCAACAGTGCATTACCGTGGTGCCCATGGTCATACACCGCATTCATCCCGTAGGCCGAGTGTTGCGATTCACTGGCCAAGAATTCATGCTGCGCGCCCTCGGGCCAGTGCGAGTGGCCGCGGCTCTCCGCGCCGAAGCGGGCCGCGTTCCGATCATGCCGGCCCTGCACCTCTTGCAGGCATACAACGTCGGCGTCAAACAGGTCAATGGCTTGCTTCAGTGCATGTACCCGGGGCAAACCGCGCACCGAGGATACGCCCTTGTGAATATTGTAAGTTGCAATGCGAATTTTCATGGAGTCGATTTTAACCCGATAGCCGGCCTGGACCCGCGAAATCAATCGTGCACGCGGCTTGGTCGGTGGAACCGATCAGTTCAGGCGCCTGGGCAACTGCAAAATGGATTCCGCATTGGACGAGGAGAAACATTTGTCGGCCGCTTCCCGGTGCGGCAGCCAGATGGAGTGCAGGTGTTCGTTCGGGCTGAGGATGACGGGAATGGCGCGCGGTACGCACAGGCTGAACACGTGTTCGGTATTGTGCGTAATACCCGGAGCGTAGCGGTGGCGCCAGACCGGGTAGATTTCATAGATATTCGATAGTTGCCAGTCACGCAGACCGATGTCGTTGCCATCGACCACGATACCGGTCTCCTCGAACACTTCGCGCGCAGCCGTGCCGATCAGCGGTTCATCGGGCGTGTCCATGGATCCGGTCACGGACTGCCAGAAACCGGGCCGATCGGCGCGCTCGATCAGCAATACCTCCAGATCGGCGCTGTGAATGACCACCAGCACCGACTCGGGGATCTTGAAGGGTTTGACAACAGTTCCGATCACGGCGCGCTATCCATGCACTGGGTTGACAGAACATGATTGTACTCGCAGAGCGGAACAGCGCGGTCCTAGGCGACCTTCGGCTCCACGCTGCGCAGACGGATATGCAGTTCGCGCAATTGCTTGTCGTCCACTTCGGACGGCGCTTGCGTGAGCAGGCACTGGGCGCGCTGGGTTTTCGGGAACGCGATCACGTCGCGGATCGAATCGGAACCGGTCATCATGGTCACGATCCGGTCCAGCCCGAACGCCAGCCCGCCGTGCGGTGGCGCGCCGTATTGCAGCGCGTCGAGCAGGAAACCGAATTTTTCCTGCGCTTCCTCGGCGCCGATTTTCAAGGCGCGGAACACCTTGCTCTGCACGTCGGCGCGGTGGATCCGGATCGAACCGCCACCGAGCTCCCAGCCGTTGAGCACCATGTCGTAGGCCTTGGCGATGCAGGCGCCGGGATCGGTTTCCAGCATGTCTTCGTGGCCGTCCTTGGGCGCCGTGAATGGATGGTGGGTGGCGCTCCAGCGCTGGTTCGCCTCGTCGTATTCGAACATTGGGAAGTCGACCACCCACAATGGGCGCCAGGCGTCTTCGAACAGGCCGACCTTCTTGCCGAAATCGCTGTGGCCGACCTTCACGCGCAGCGCGCCGATCGCATCGTTGACCACCTTGGCCTTGTCGGCGCCAAAGAAAATCAGGTCGCCGTCTTGGGCGCCGGTCAGTGCCACGATCTGCGCCAAGGCCGCGTCGTGCAGGTTCTTGACGATTGGCGATTGCAGGCCGTCGCGGCCCTTGGCTGTATCATTAACCTTGATGTAAGCCAGGCCGCGGGCGCCGTAGATCGCCACGAACTGGGTGTAGGCATCGATCTCGGAGCGCGGCATGGCGCCCCCGCCCGGCACGCGCAGGCCCACCACGCGCCCGCCCTCCATGTTGGCCGCGCCCGCGAACACCTTGAAGTCGACGTCTTTCATGACCTCGGTCAGGTCGGTGAACGCCAGCTTGACGCGCATGTCCGGCTTGTCGGAACCGTACATGGCCATCGCTTGCGCGAAATCCATGACTGGGAACGGGTTAGGCAAATCGATGTCGAGCGTATTCTTGAACACGATGCGGATCATGTTTTCGAACAGGTCGCGGATTTCCTGCTCGGACAGGAACGAGGTCTCGCAGTCGATCTGGGTGAATTCTGGCTGGCGGTCGGCGCGCAGGTCTTCGTCGCGGAAACACTTGACGATTTGGTAATAGCGGTCGAAGTTGGCGACCATCAGCAATTGCTTGAACAATTGCGGCGATTGCGGCAGCGCGAAGAAATGGCCGGCGTTCACGCGCGACGGTACCAGATAGTCGCGCGCGCCTTCCGGCGTGGACTTGGTCAGCATCGGCGTTTCGATGTCGATAAAACCGAGCTGGTCGAGGTACTTGCGCACTTCCATCGTCACCTTATAGCGCAGGCGCAGGTTGTTTTGCATCTGCGGACGGCGCAGGTCGAGCACGCGGTGGGTCAGGCGGGTGGTCTCGGACAGGTTGTCGTCGTCCAGCTGGAACGGCGGCGTCACCGACGGGTTCAACACTTCCAGGTTGGTGCAGACCACTTCGATCTTGCCCGACTTGAGGTTGTTGTTGACGGTGCCTTCGAGCCGGTGGTTGACCACGCCGGTAACGCGCAGGCAAAACTCGTTGCGCACCGCTTCGGCCGCCTTGAACACCTCGGCTTGTTCTGGATTGCAGACGATCTGCACCAGGCCTTCGCGGTCGCGCAGGTCGATGAAGATGACGCCGCCGTGGTCGCGCCGGCGATGTACCCAGCCGCACAGGCTGACGGTTTGCTCGAGCAAGGCTTCGGTCACAAGACCGCAATAGTGGGTTCGCATGGACATAATATTGATCAGTTCAGGTTAGTTGTGTGGCGACCGCCCTGCCGTGCAGGTGCGGATCTTTCGTTGTTTGGTCTATTTTTTTAGCGCAACTGGCAGTGCGTCGGGCGCAACCACGCCCATCGAGACGATGTACTTGAGCGCGGCGTCGACGTTCATGTCGAGCTCGATCACTGCGCTGCGCGGCATCATCAGGAAAAAGCCCGAGGTCGGGTTCGGCGTCGTGGGTACGTACACGCTCACGAAGTCGCCCACCAGGTGATTGGCGACATCGCCGCCGGGCACGCCGGTCAGAAACGCAATCGTCCACGAACCCTGGTGCGGGTAAGGCACCAGCACGGCTTTGCGAAACGCGTTGCCCGACGATGAAAACAGGGTGTCGGACACTTGCTTGACGCTCGCGTACAGTGAGTTGACGATGGGAATCCGCTGCAACACCTTTTCCCACACCCGGACCACGTAATTGCCGACCAGGTTACTGGTGAGCAGGCCGGTAAAAAAAACGATGAATACTGTCAGTATGGTGCCCAGGCCCGGAATGTCAAAGCCGAACAGCGCCAGCGGCTGCCAGCGCGCGGGCACGAACAGCAGCGACTGGTCCATGGTGGTAATCACCAGCTTCAAGACCCAGCCCGTGATGGCCAGCGGCACCAACACCAGCAAGCCGGTGATGAAATATTTGCGCATCGGTTTCTCCACTCAAGGCGTGCCGGTTTTGGCAGCCGGTGCGCTCTTGGTGTCGGGGGCTACGGCGGGGGCCGGGGCCGGGGCCGCTTCCTTGGGCGCGGTTGCGCTCGGCTCCACCGCGCCGCTCGGGGCTGCCTTGGCCGGCGCCGCGCCATTGCGGAAATCGGTCGCATACCAGCCGGTGCCCTTGAGCTGGAAACCGGCGGCGGTCAGCTGTTTTTTAAACGTCGGCTTGGCGCAGGACAGGCAAACGGTCAACTGCGGGTCGGAAATTTTCTGCAAGACATCCTTGGCGAAACCACATTCGTCACAGCGGTAAGCGTAAATCGGCATTAATCACTCCGCAAAAATCATCAAAAACCCTGAATTATAAAGCTTTTTCCAGACTGATCCGATTTCATGTTGAGCCCGCCCATGTTGCGGCGCACCCACAGCGACCTGAAATCGAGGCGCCAGCACATTGCTAAAGCGTCCTGCGCCAGATCTTCCAACGCTCTTTTCCGGCAAAAACAGGGATCGAGTCGGCCACGGGCGCGTCCATCACGCACTCGAAATACGGTGACAGCAAGGCATCGAGTTCAGGCTCGCTGATGCCGAAAGGCGGCCCCTTGAGAGCGCCGTCGAAAAAGAAGAATCCAGCCAGGCAGCCTCCGGGCGCCAGCAACTGGGCCCAGCGTGCGGCAACTTGCGGCCACATGCTGCGCGGCAATGCGCACAGGAAGGCCCGCTCGTAAATCAGTTGCAGCTGGGGCGGCGGCGCAAAGCTGAAGAAATCGGCTTCAATGATGCGCTCGCACCACGGCCCGGCAAGCATCCGGGCCACCGCAACGGCGGCCGGTGAGAAATCGATCGCGGTCACATCCCAGCCAGCCTCGGACAGGAACACCAGTTCGTAGGCCGACCCGCAGCCGGGAATCAAAGTCACCAGCGGGTGCGCCGCGGCGGCCACGAATTGCTTGAGCGCCGCTGGCACGTCGCCCCGGTCCCATGGAGTAAATCCCTGCACGAAACGTTCGTCCCAAAACGATGGGGAGCTCGGATCACGGTTGGTCAATTTTTGCATCGGGCAATCAGGGCAGGAACTGGTGCCAGCGCATGAATAGTTGGAGGCCAAGGACACCGATGACAAAGGGCCCGGATCGCAACCTGCCAAAGTCCTTCCTCGACCGCCGTGATTTCGACCGCATAATTATCACGATTGGTCTCAGCAATTACTGCGATTTCTCGTTTTTTCAGGCCCATGTTAGTCATTTTTGCTGGGTTAAATTGGCCAATAAGGAAAATCCGAATTTTACCGCAGTGGTGCGAAAACTCGGGATTGCTCAGCAAAATTCGTTTTTTGCATGACCTTACGCGCGCCCGCTACGGCGGCTGCGACCACGATTTCTGATTGCTTTTTCCTGCAAGGGACGCACCTCTGCCCCCCCTCCAACACCCAGCGCATGGTCGAGACAGCGGCCACCTGACCACGTCGTTCCACATTTGCCAGTGAGGCAATGGTGCTGTCGCTGCCCAAACGGCTGCGGTGTCCTGCAACGCGATGACCAGGTTCTCGATGCCGCCTTGCGCATCTTCGTGCGCGTGATCGAGCGAAGCCTGCATCAACGCAGGCCGGGCGCCGCAGGGTTGGCCAAGGTTAACATTTGCGCCTGTGCGTTTGCGCATCGGACGGTTCAAGCCTGAACACGCACGTACACTTCCACTGTTGCGTAATCGATGGCGTGTTTGAGGCGATGTACCCCGGCGGCGCAGCCCCGCCGGGTTTCGGTCGGCCCCCGAGCATTCGATTTCACCCCGCCAGCGGTCACGACGCGGGCTGCAACAGCGCTGGCGCAAGCCGATTGCCGAAGACGGCTGCTGCACGCATTTGTGCAACGCGGCCTGATCGATACCGCAGACGCCAAAGAAATGAACGGGCGCGATCATGGCGGCCGCTTTGCGGTGGATGCCAGTGTGTGCGTCGCTGGAAGTGATCGACAGGATCGCGGC
>JANPCW010000357.1:0-6095 GCA_031431155.1 Janthinobacterium sp.
ACCCGCGCACTGCGCCTTGCCGATGAACAGGCGCAGGCCGCGTTTCTCCGATGGGTTCAGGAGCTGCGCGGCGCCCGGATCGCCGCGCAGCGTCGCGCTGGTGTAGGTATCGAGCCGCGCGGGCCTGTGCGCGAGCGTCCTTTCGTACGCGGCGATTGCCTTGCCCATGTTGGCGAAAACGCCCGAGACGGACAGCCGCTGCGCCTCGCTCATGCGGGCCCAGGCAGCGCGTTCGGCCGGCGTGCCGTTCGGGCCGGCGTCGGCCGGCAGGCCTTCCAGCGCCGGCATCGGCTGGAACAGCGCCTCGTACTGGCCGCGGTAATGCTGCTGCACCACGCGCGCATACGCCAGCCGGTTGCCGCCATGCTCGTTCGGGTCTTCCAGCGGCCCCAGTGCCTGCGACCACAGGCTGTCCTTGCGGCCGTCCCAGAACAGCCACGGACCGCGCCCGCTGTCGGCCAGCGGCATGGCCCGCCGCGCGCCGGTGCCCATACCTTGCGCCAACGGGAGGCCATCCTGGAACTGGCGCGCCGGATCGTGGCAACTGGCGCACGACACCTTCTGGTTGCCGCTCAGGCGCGCATCGAAGAACAGCCGCTTGCCGAGCGCCGCGGCGGCCGGGGCCCGCTCGTAGCGATTCGACCGGTCCGCCGGCGCGCCCGTCAGCTGGTCGATGTGCAGCGACTGCAGCGCCGCCAGTTCGCGCGCGCTCCAGCCATCAGGGCCCTCGGTGGCGGCCCCTACCTCGCACGACACCAGCAGAATGCCAAACAGCGCGCCCCACCACCAGCGCCGGTTCATAGCCCCCCCGCCAGCGCCCCGGCCACCGGTCCAAGCGGCGCGGCGATCACCGTATTGAAGGTCACCTTGTCGGCGCCAGCGGCGCTCTTGATGCTCAGTTTCATCTCCCACCAGCCGCCCATACTGAACTTCATGCCGTCCAGCCGATAGCGGCCGTCGCCCAGTTCTGCGGTCACGCGCGGGCTGGTCGGGAAGCCATGGCCATGCTGGGGCATGCCGCCATCGAAGGCGATCTGCGCATGCGTCACCGGCACGCCGGCGGCGTTGGTTACGCGGATTTCCCACGCGTGCAGCCGGTTGATGGGGACCTGCCGATCCAGCGGCCGCATGGCGACAAGGTAGGCCTGGTTCTCGCTCGGGCGGGTCAGCCGCAGGTCGAGACCGGCCGGAGGGCTGAACATCGCGCATCCGGCGACGGCGGCCAACAGCAATAAGGAACAGCCTGGAAAAATATGCTTGGACATAGGATCGTTCTCCCTTGGTTGATGAATGGCGGGTGCTGCCTTTGGCCCACCCGCTCTTTGCCACTGGTGTAGTATCGAGCCACGCCATGCAGCAATCAGGACGGATTGCCCCTGCATTCCTGCCATCTTCATCAACAAGGAAACCATGCCGCATCCGCACCGCGTCGTAATCGTCGGTTTTGCGCCGGCTCAGATGCTCGATATCACCGGCCCGCTCGACGTGTTCACCGCCGCCAACCAGGCTGCCGCGGCGGCCGGCTTGGCGCCACCCTACCAGGTTGAACTCGCCGCGCCCGGGGCCGGCCTGCTGGCCACCAGTTCCGGGGTGCCGCTCCAGGCCTCGCGCGATGTGTTCGACCCCACCCTTGGCGCCGACACGCTGCTGCTGGCTGGCGGCCCCGGTGCGCGCACAGTGTGCGCCGATGCGGCGCTGGTCGGCGCGCTCGCTGCCCTGTGCGCGCGGGTCCCGCGGGTCGGCTCGATTTGTACGGGCGCGTTCGCGCTGGCCTCGACCGGCGCGCTGGAGCAGCGCCGCGCCACCACCCACTGGGCCCATTTCGACGAATTCGCCGCCGCGTATCCCCGCGTCCTGATCGACCGCGATGCGCTGTTTGTCAGCGACGGCAAGTTTCATAGTTCGGCCGGGGTGTCGGCCGGCATCGATTCCGCGCTGGCGCTGGTCGAACACGATTTGGGACGGGCGGCCGCGCTGCAAGTGGCGCGCGAACTGGTGGTGTTCCTGAAGCGCCCAGGCGGGCAGTCCCAGTTCAGCGCGCAGCTGGTTGCCGAAGTCGGCGCCGACGATCCGGACCGCTTCGGCGAACTGACGCGCTGGATCGCCGCGCACCTGGAGAGCGACCTGACAGTCGAGATGCTGGCCGACCGCAGCGCAATGAGTGCGCGCAATTTTGCGCGCCGCTTCATCGCGGCGATGCAAGTCGCACCGGGAAGATACGTGCAGTTGCTGCGGATCGACGCCGCGCGCCGCCATTTGAGCGACAGCGACCTGCCGGTCGCCCGTATCGCGGCGCGCTGCGGTTTTGCATCGGCCGAAGCGATGCGGCTGGCATTCCAGCGCCACCTGAACGTCACGCCGAGCGACTTCCGCGCGCGCTTTCAGAGCGCCGGCGGTGCAAGCCGGAAAATGCCGGGGGCGATTCCCGCTACAACATGAGCAGGAGCCCCGCTGCCATGATGGTTGGCAATAGCGCGCCAAGCAACAGCCCGCCAGCCCCGATCGATTCGTCGTTGAACCCGTTCCGAAGCAATGCCACGCCCGCCGGGTTGGGGGCGTTTGCAATGATGGTAAGCCCGCCTCCGGCCACCGAGCCCGCAACCAGCATGTACTTGGCCTGCTCGGACATCCCCTCGATCAGTGAACCAAGGTAGGTCAGCGCCGCATTATCGGTAACGGCGGTCAGTCCAAGTGCCCCAAAGAACAGTGCGGTCGGCTCGAGGCTGGAGACAATCGGCTGAAGCCACCATCGCTGCATCCCACCCAATAACACCAGGCCGGCCAAAAAAAACCCGACCAGCAGGCCCTCTTTCAAAATCAACGGGTTTTGATATTGTGCGTAGGCCTGGGTAAATCCCAGAAAAAACAAGAAGATCCCGGCGAATACCACAGGATGATGCGCGAAGACGACAACGCCAGCAAGGAACAAGAGATGAATTGCGCGCACCAGCCATGGAACTGCGAGTTCCGTACCTGTAACCAAATCCTGCCTTGCGCTGGCCAGATGGCTACGCAGCAGGAAGGTGATGGCGGTTGCATTGATGCAGACCGCGAGAGCCGCCTTCCACCCGAAGTGGGTTGCCATATAGAGGCTGTCCCACTGCCAGGTGGATGCGACCATGAGCACCGGTGGCGCCGCAAACGAGGTCAGCGTGCCCCCGATCGACACATTCACGAACAGCACGCCGAGAGCGCCGTATTTTAGCCACTCCGGGATCCCCTGCCGAAAAACCTGCGGCGCCAGCATGAGTGCTGCCAGCGTCATGGCGGCCGGCTCCGTTATCAGCGATCCGATGAGAGGCACTAGCGCCAGGCAAAGCCAAACGCGCGCGACAGCGGTATTGACCGGAGCAAGAACCGCGATCGCAGAAACGAGCGACTTGACCGCATCCAGAACCGGCTTTGATGCGGCCACCACCATGACCACGAATACGAACAACGGTTCCGTATATTGACGCGATTCCGCGTATTCAATGGCCTCACTACCGCCCACCACCAGCGCCATGACAACCAGCAGAATAAACGCCCAGAATCCGAAAACCACCTCGATCTCACCGAGCAGATGAAACAGGCCGGCATGCCGCGGATGATGATCGGCAAGAAGTTCAAACGATTTGGTGGCGAAGGTGTGGACCAGCGCAGCGGCAAAAAGCACGGCCGCGATAATTTCAATGTTGTCCATTTAATTATTGAAAATATTTAATGGATGCATTATCGCTCAACTCGGCGCGGCAAAGGCGCCGCAAGGCGTTTCCTTACAGAAATCAACGGGAGGAACCGAGCGTCCGTAAGCTAATCGGCATAGGGGACGGCCGTTTGGCCGCTCCCCTGCCACACCACCCGGCATGCGGGTCCGCACCGGGCGGTTCGAGTAGTTGAGGTTATGAGAGCCGAGGCATGCCTATGGCGTCAAAGTAGGCAATTGTCAGTACGTTATGGAGCGCGCTTAGGCTGTTATGCCACCAGCGACGGCTGAGGGCCGCCACCGATTGAGCCACATTGGGTTTCGCCCCGAGCTTGATCAGTTCCCGATACATCGTTTTGCCACGTCGCCAGTGCTTTAGATGGAGTACCCGCATCCGACGTCGCATCCACGCGTCCAGCTGTTTCCAGCGTCGGGGCGTTTGCGCTAGCCGGAAATAGGCTTTCCATCCGAAGACGTAGCTGCGCAGCCGTTCGACCACCTCACTTATACTGCGTCCACCAGAACGGTGAGTGAGCTGCCGGATTCTTTGCTTGAACGTATCGAGCGCCTTTTCTGACACGACGCGTCTGACCTCGCCTTGCGGAGGCTGCCATATGGCGTACCCCAGAAATTTTCGGCCAAACACGCTCCCTACTGCACTTTTCGATTCATTGACCATCAAATGCAGCCGGTCATAGCAGCGCCTGAGCAGAGCCATCACTCGCTCCCCAGCCTTTTGACTTCGCACATAGACATTGCAGTCATCGGCGTAGCGGGCGAAACGGTGGCCTCTGCGCTCAAGTTCACGATCGACCTCGTCAAGAAGCACATTGGCGAGCAGTGGCGATAGGGGCCCACCTTGCGGCGTGCCTTCCATGCGCTCTGTCACCACCCCGTGATCCATGATTCCCGCGTTCAGGTAAGCCCGAACCAGCCGGATGACTCCGGCGTCGTTCACGCGCCTGCGCAAGCGGTCTATCAGGATGTCATGGTTGACCCGATCAAAGAACTTCGACAGATCAACGTCCACCACGATGCGGTAGCCGTTCTGCACATGTTGATGCGCTGCCAGAACGGCGTCCTGCGCACGGCGGCCGGGCCGAAACCCATAGCTGTGCTCACTAAAAGTGGGATCGATCAGTGGTTGCAGCACCTGTAGCAGTGCTTGCTGTATCAGTCGGTCGACGACCGTGGGAATGCCCAGCTCGCGTTCACTGCCATCTGGCTTGGGGATGCCGACGCGACGCACCGGACTGGGCCGATACGTGCCTTCCATCAATTGGTGTCTGATGTTCGGTAGCGCGGTCACCAGATAGCGGCCGGTCTGCGCGATGTCCATGCCATCGACGCCTGCCGCACCTTTGTTTGCCTTCACGCGTTTCCACGCGCGTTGCATGTTTTCTCTCGCAAGCGCCTGCGACAGCAGGTCTTGCCCTGCGTCCACCGATTCATGGCGTGGGGGTGGTGTTTCATCGCTGGCCGCTTTGGACGAGGCTTCACCCCGCAGTACCGCGACCCGCTCCGCTGCTGCGGACATCTGATGCAATACACCATCCATCGCCATGGCGAAAGACACTCCTTCTCGTTCGGCCCTTCGTCCCGTGCGGGCGACTACTACGGCCTCTGCTGACTTCTCGTTCCGGTTTCCACCGTCGCCCTTTCAGGCACAAGACGAGATCTCCCCAGGTAAGAACGCACTCCTTCACTGCGCAACCGCCGGATTTACGCCACTTCGCCTTGACCACAAGAGCTTCGCGGCTTCTTGCCCGCTCGCCCTGCTAGGCAGCGCCTTCTATCCGATTCTTGTCCATCGGCTCGCAGTTTCGCTCCACGCTTCCTCCCCACGGTCGGTCGCCCTTCCGCAGTTGCGCTTCACTTCGTTCACTGTGGTCAGCTTACGGCGGGACTTTCACCCACAAGAGTGCGCCCATGCTGGGCGCACAAAAAAAGCCCGCTCTATGAAAGCGGGCGAAGTCCAAACTAGGGATGTCCTGAAAGAGACAGCCCCACTATAGTTCCCGGGGCATTCTGACTCTGTGCGATGACACACACAATCAATCAAATCCTTCAGGCCACTGCGCTTTAAACGACAGCGCCATCCGTCTCGTCTTTTGCCACGATCGGTTTGATCAGGTCTTCGCGCTTCACGCCCAGCCACATGGCAATCGCAGCGGCGACAAACACCGACGAGTAGATGCCGAAGCAGATACCGATGGTCAGCGCCATGGCGAAGTAGTGCAAGGTGGTCCCGCCGAAGAACAGCATCGACAGCACCATCATCTGGGTACAGCCGTGGGTGATGATGGTGCGCGAAATGGTGCTGGTGATCGCGTTGTTGATCACTTCCTCAACACTCGACTTGCGTTGCTTGCGGAAATTCTCGCGGATCCGGTCGAAAATAACCACCGAC
>JANPCW010000358.1:0-2083 GCA_031431155.1 Janthinobacterium sp.
TCGATCAGCGTGCGCTTCAAGGTATCGATGGCGCGATGGATCAGGTCGGCGCGGTCGTACACGGCTGCGATCGTGACCCCGGCAGGCAGCCCGGCGCTGATTTCGCCGATTTTCGTCTTCAGGTTATGGATCACTTCGAGCGCGTTCTGGCCGTAGCGCGACATGGCGATGCCGGACACCACCTCGCCCTCCCCGTTCAGCTCGGTCAAACCGCGCCGCTCGTCCGGCGCCAGTTCCACCCGCGCGATGTCGCGCACCAGCACCGGCGTGCCCTTGTCGCTTTTCACGACCAGGTTTTCGATATCGCCCCTGCCGCGCAAATAGCCGCGCCCGCGCACCATGTATTCGGTTTCCGCCATCTCGACCACCCGCCCGCCGACATCGCGGTTCGAATCGCGGATCGCTTGCGTGACCTTGTTCAGTGCGATGCCGTAGCCGCGCAGCTTGACCGGATCGACCGTGACCTGATAGGTTTGCACGAAGCCGCCGATCGAGGCCACCTCGGCCACGCCGTGCGCCTTGGCCAATTGATAGCGCAGATACCAGTCCTGCAGCGTGCGCAACTCGGCCAGCGTCTTATTCTTTCCCAGCAACACATACTGGTAGACCCAGCCGACCCCGGTGGCGTCCGGCCCGATCTGCGGAGTCACGCCCTTGGGCATGCGCCCGGACGCAAAATTGAGGTACTCCAGCACGCGCGAGCGGGCCCAGTAGATGTCGGTGCCATCCTCGAAAATGATGTAGACGAAGGACGCGCCGAAAAACGAAAAACCGCGCACCACCTTCGACTTCGGCACCGACAGCATGGCGGTGGTGAGCGGATAGGTGACTTGGTCTTCCACCACTTGCGGTGCCTGGCCCGGATATTCCGTATAGACGATCACCTGCACGTCCGACAAGTCGGGCAGCGCGTCGATCGGGGTCTTGAAGACGGCGTAGATGCCGCCGATGGTGATGAACAGGGTCGCGAGCAGGACCAGGAACACATTCCTGCCCGACCATTCGATGATCTTGTTGAGCATGGCGTGGTCCCGTCAGTGTCCGGCGTGCGGATCGGCTGGCGCGCCGACGCCCGTCGTAGTTTCCGCCTTGGCGCCGGGCTTGACCGTAGTAATCTTGGTGATCACCCACTCACCCGGCTGGCGCTCGACAAACTCGAAGCCGACCGCAGCGCCCGGCTTCACGTCTTTCAGCAGCGCGTCGTTGGCAACCTTGAATTCCATCGTCATCGCTGGCCATTTGAGGCTCGCGATCGGGCCGTGACTGATGCTTACCGTGCCGGCCTTGGCATCGATGGCATCGACCGTGCCTTCGGCCTTGTGGCCGGCAGCACTGGGGCCGGGGTTTGCCGCTGTCGGCTCGGCTTTCTTGGCGCCCGCGCCATGGCTCGCATGGCCGAAGCTGCCCACGGCCGCCTTCAGGTTGCTTTCGGCATCGATCAGGAAGTTCGCCGCCACCACCACCAACTCGCCATCCTTGACCCCGTCCAGCACTTCCACGTAATCGTCGCTGCGCGCGCCGAGCTTCACTTCGCGCGGCTCGAAACGCCCTTCTTTCAGCTGGACCAGCACTATGCGGCGGACCCCGCTGTCGATCACGGCCGACAGCGGCACCGTCACCGTGTTGCTCCGCGCCGGCACGGCCAGCTCCACCTGGGCGAACATACCGGGTTTGAGCAGTAAGCCGGGATTGCGCAATTCGACCCGCACCTGGACTGTGCGCGTTTCAGCCTTGAGGGTCGGATAGACATAGGTGACCGCGCCTTCAAACACCTTGTCGGGGTAAGCGTTGATCTTTACCTTGGCCTTGGCGCCCGATTTGACCATGCCGATATCCTGCTCGAACACGTCGGCAAACACCCAGACCGAGGACAGATCGACCACCTGGTAGAGCGCGTCGCCGGGCATGAAGCGCATCCCTTGCAGCGCTTTCTTTTCCGTCACGATGCCGCTCACCGGCGAGCGGAAAGTCATGCTGCGCTTGGTCTGGCCCGACTGCGCCAGCGCCTTGACCTGTTGTTCCGAGATATCCCAGTTCTTCAAACGCGTCAAGCTAGCCTCGGCCAGCTGCTGCATCCCGGCCA
>JANPCW010000359.1:0-2609 GCA_031431155.1 Janthinobacterium sp.
CAATGACGGCGCTTGCGCCGTCGCCGCTGGTCAGCGCGGCGCTGGCGCTCAAATTCGACCCGGTGGCGCTCGAGGTGGTCAAGGTAGAGGAGGGCGATTTGCTCAAGCAAGCCAATGCCGAGACCCGCTTTAACCACACGGTCGACGCGCTGGGCGGGCGTGTGGCGCTCCAGATCGCACGCCCGGGACTGGAAGGCGCACAGGGGCAGGGGCGCCTGTTCAATGTCACGTTCCGGGTCAAGGCTGCGTCGCCCGCATCGCAGATCACGTTGAACAGTATGTCGCCGTTGGGCCCGGGCGAGGTGCCTGTGGTGTTCAGCATGAGCGGACAGCTATCGATCGCGCTGCAGCCATGACAAGCGTAACCGGTGGCCGCCAGCAGCACTGCGGAAACGCGGCAGGCCGCGCGATGCGCCGGGCCGGGCCCGGCTTTACGCTGGTGGAGTTGCTGGTAACGGTAACGATCGTGGCGGTGCTCGCCAGCATCGCGCTGCCGCTCGCCGAGCTGGCCGTCAGGCGTCAAAAGGAACAGGACCTGCACGCGGCCCTGCGCCAGATCCGCAGCGCCATCGATGCCTATAAACTGGCCGGCGATCAGGGCGCGATCCGCAAGAGCGCAGACCAATCGGGCTATCCGGATTCGCTCGACGCGCTGGTGGGCGGGGTGGACGATGCGCGCAGCCCGGAGCGCGCAAAGATTTATTTTCTGCGCCGCTTGCCGAGGGACCCGCTGTTCCCGGACGCCCAGGCACTTCCCGCCGCCACCTGGGGCAAACGCAGCTATGCCAGCCCGTCCGAGGCGCCGCGCGAGGGCGCCGACGTGTATGACGTGTATTCGCTGGCGCCCGGCGCCGGCCTCAATGGCGTGCCTTACAACGATTGGTGACCGATGGATGCATGGACCAAGGACCAGCGTGGGCCCGGCTTCACGCTAATCGAACTGCTGGTGGTCATGAGCATCATTGCGCTGTTGCTGGCACTGGCGGTGCCGCGCTATTTTCACAGCGTGACCCGGGCCAGGGAGGCGGTGCTCAAGGAAAATTTGGTGTTGATCCGCGATGCGCTGGACAAGCACTATGCCGACACCGGCGCCTATCCGGCCAGCATGGAAGCGCTGGTTGCCAAGCGCTACCTGCGCAAACTGCCGGAAGATCCAGTGACCGAGAGCGCTAGCACCTGGATCCTGAGCGCGCCCGAGCACCCGGAACAAGGCGGCATCGCCGACGTGCAAAGCGGCGCGCCCGGCAATTCGCTGGCCGGCGATGAGTACCGCACATGGTAACCATCCGATTCATCCGATCGCCAACCGTACGCATTCGGCGCCAGCGCGGCTTGACCTATATCGCGCTGCTGCTGGCGATCGCGCTGCATGGCGCGGTGCTGGCGGCGGCCGGCTCGGTCTGGCACACCGCGCAAAAGCGCGAGAAGGAGCGCGAGCTGCTATTCATCGGCGACCAATTCCGGCGCGCGATCCGCTCGTATGCCCAAAGCGGCCCGGGCATCGCGGGCCAACTCCCGAAAACGCTCGACGAGCTGTTGCTCGATCCGCGTTTTCCCGGGGAAAAACGGCACTTGCGCAAGATATTTGTCGACCCCGTAACCTGGAACAAGGAGTGGGGATTGGTGAAAACGGCTGACGCCAGCGCCATCATCGGCGTCTACAGCCTGTCGCAAGAGGCACCACTGAAGACGGCCAATTTCCAGCCCCCCGACCAGGCGTTCGAGGGCGCCGCCACCTACGCAGACTGGAAATTTGTGTACAAGCGACAATGAGGCGCTTGAATTGAAGCACAGATCCCGGGGGCAGCGCCACCTTCAAGTATGGCGTTGACTGTTTACTGGATACTGCCGGCAAGCTCGAAGATCGGCAGATACATGAGCACCACGATAATGCCGATGAGCACGCCAATGACCGTCATCAGGATCGGCTCAAACAGCTTGACGAACCAATCGACCCAGCGCGCCATTTCCTCATCATAGAAATCGGCGGCCCGTTCCAGCATCTGTCCCAAATTCCCGGAGCGCTCGCCGGCGCGCAGCAATTTCAAGGCAATCGGCGTGGTCAGATCGCTCTCTTCCAGCGCGCGCGAGAGCGAATGGCCTTCGCTCACGTGCGCCGACACTTGCCGCAGGCGCTCGCGCATGGCGCCTTTCAGCAGCCCTTGCACCATGTCCAGCGCCGCGATGATGGGAATGCCGCCCTGCAGCGTCATTCCCAGCGAACGATAAAAGCGCGCCAGCTGATACAGGAATATGCGCTTGCGGATGCCCGGCAGGCGCGCCAGCGTCCGGCCCAGCTGCGCGCGCAGGCCGGGCTGCCGCAAGGCAAACCAGCACAGCGCGATCGCGCCGCATGCGCCGATGGCGAGCGCCGCTTGGTGCGCTGCCAGAAAGCGGCCCCACAACATCAGCATCTGCGACAACCACGGCAGCGGACGGTCGATTCCTTCGTACACCACGCTAAATTTAGGCACCACGTAACCGAGCAGAAACAGCATGACCGCGGTGCCGACGGTCAGCAGCAAGGCCGGGTAGATCGAGGCGCTGGCGATGCTTTTTTTAACCTGATCGATCTGTACCTGGTAGGCGATAAAGCGCGATAGCGTCTC
>JANPCW010000360.1:0-6047 GCA_031431155.1 Janthinobacterium sp.
GCCCATGCGAGCAGTGCCGACCGCCAAGCCCGCCACGTATAATAAAACGCGCCCGAACCGGCCGCCTCATTGGGGCCGTCCGGCGCCTCCCTTCCCTTTTGATTGCCCGATTTTGACCATCTCCCCGGATCCTATGACCGCCGCCACCCCACCCCATCCGCTGATCCACTGGAACGAAGGTGGCGAAGAGCGCAGCGCGCGCTGGCGCTCGGAAAGCGGGATGCCGCCGCCAAAGCGGGTCGTCATTGCCGACGATCGCACCACGGCCGACACCGCTTACCGGCTCGCATGCGAAGGCACCGCGATGCTGTGGCGCGGCGACTTCCAGAACGCGCGCCAGTTGCTGCAAGCGCTGGCGCGGCGCGCCGATCAAAAACCAGGCAAGCGCGCCAAGGTGGCCAAGGTTCCCTCCTCGCCCACCGAAGCGTTCCATTTGCACCGCCAGGCACAATCGCAGCGCGCGCGCACGCTCGCCATGCTGCTGCTCCCGTTTGACGCCGACTACACCATACCGCTGCGGCGCGCCCCCGACGTGCAACAGGCCTGCAACGAAGCCTATGGCCGCGGCGAGGAAAGCTTCGTCGCATCGCTGCGCGAATTGCTGGGTCTGATCGGTGCACACGAGTGGCGCAGAACGGGCGTCGAGATCGCTGCCCTGGGCGAAAGAATTCACCCACACTACGGCGTATTCGCCCCGATCCGCGGTGAATACATTGGACTGGTGGCCGACGCGCCGCTGCCGGCGCGCGCCCAGCTGGCCTTCGACATCGGCACCGGCACCGGCGTGCTGGCCGCCGTACTGGCCGGGCGCGGCATCAAGCGCGTGATCGCCACTGACCAGGACCCGCGCGCCCTGCGCTGCGCGCGCGAAAACCTGGCGCGGCTCGGCCTGGCCGACAAGATCGAGGTGATCCAGGCCGACCTGTTCCCGGCCGGGCGCGCCCCGCTCATCGTGTGCAATCCACCCTGGCTGCCGGCGCGTCCGAGCTCGCCGATCGAGTACGCCATTTTCGATCCTGACAGCAGCATGCTGCGCGGCTTCCTGTCCGGCCTGGCGGCGCATCTTGAGCCAGGCGGCGAAGGCTGGCTGATCCTGTCCGACCTGGCCGAGCACCTCGGCCTGCGCCCGCGCACCGAACTGCTGGCCTGGATCGCGGCCGCCGGCCTGAAGGTGGTGACGCGCCACGACGTCAAGCCGACCCACCCGCGCGCCAGCGACGCCACCGATCCCCTGCACGCCGCACGCGCGGCCGAAGTGACCTCGCTCTGGCGCCTGGCCGCCAGCTAAAACCAAGGCGTGCGGTTTCGCCCTTGCGGGATCGGCCGCTAGCCTGTACAATCTGCCACACAGACGCGGGGTGGAGCAGTCTGGCAGCTCGTCGGGCTCATAACCCGAAGGTCACAGGTTCAAATCCTGTCCCCGCAACCAATAGATACTAAGCAATGTTCGAGCCCGACTCTGGTAGTCGGGCTTTTGCTTTCTGTGGCAGGTTTTTCGCGCGCAACGTAGTGAGGTTTCAACAATGCGGGACAAGAAAGACAATGCGACGCTTGATCTGCCCGGCTTCGGGTCAGCCGCTCCACTTGTGAACGAAGTCAAACGCACGGGCGGCAACCGGATCAAGAAGATCGGATTGAAGCAGGAACAGCTCGATCTGCTGGAGGCGACCGATAATTCGGGCTTGCCGCATTGGAGCCGCGACCCGCAAACCGACCTGACGGGCTTGCCTGTTTGGTCCGCGACCTGAGCCGCAGGCCTTCGCTACGGCGGCACGTCGCACGCAGTAGTGTTTTACCCGGCCCCGTCGCCTGTTAGACTGGGCCACCCCTCTCCCTTTTCGCCGGCCTTCACCATGAATCCACATTTCTTTTCGAGCTTGTCGCTCGCTCCCGCCATCCTGAGCAATCTTGAGCTGCTTGGTTATCACGAGATGACAGCGATCCAGGCCCAAAGCCTGCCACCGGTATTGGAGGGCCGCGACCTGATCGCGCAGGCCAAGACCGGGAGTGGAAAGACAGCGGCGTTTGGCCTCGGGATTTTGCACAAGCTCAATCCGGCCTACTTTGCGATCCAGGCCCTGGTGCTTTGTCCGACCCGCGAGCTGGCCGATCAGGTGGCCAACGAGTTGCGGCGCCTGGCGCGCAGCGCCGGCAATGTCAAGATCCTGACCCTCACCGGTGGTTCGCCGATGCGCCCGCAGATCGCATCGCTCGAACACGGCGCCCACATCGTGGTCGGCACGCCGGGCCGGCTGCGCGACCATCTCGGGCGCGGCACGATCAATCTCGGGACCGTGCAAACCCTGGTGCTTGATGAAGCGGACCGCATGACCGACATGGGGTTTTATGATGAAATTTCGGGCATCGTCAGCGCTTGTCCGGCACGTCGCCAGACCCTGCTGTTTTCGGCCACCTACCCGGACGATATCCGGCGCGCCACCGCAGCGTTCCTGAACAACCCGGTCGAAGTGACGGTGCAGGCGCAGCACGACAGCAGCCAGATCGAGCAGCGCTTTTACGAGGTCGGCTTCGACCAGCGCAATGGGGCGGTCGCGCAACTGCTAACCCACTACAAACCGGTGTCCACGCTGGCGTTTTGCAATACCAAAATCCACTGCCGCGAACTGGCGGCCGAACTGCGCGCGCAAGGCTTTTCGGCACTGGCCTTGTATGGCGAACTGGAGCAGCGCGAGCGCGATGAGATCCTGGTCCTGTTTTCCAACCGCAGCTGTTCGGTGCTGGTCGCAACCGACGTGGCCGCGCGCGGGCTCGATATTCAAAGCCTGGAAGCGGTGATCAACGTCGATGTATCGAAGGATACCGAGGTGCATATCCACCGCATCGGGCGTACCGGGCGTGGTAGCGAGACCGGGCTGGCGCTATCGCTGTGCGCGCCGAACGAGAAGAAATGGGTCAAGCTGATCGAACAGTACCAGGGCGGGCCGGTGCAGTGGCACGACCTGAAGGAGCTCGATCTCAATGACAATGACGCCCAGGCGGCGCCGGCGCCGATGGTCACGCTGTGCATCATGGGCGGAAAAAAAGACAAGCTGCGCCCGGGCGACTTGCTGGGCGCATTGACCGGCGACGCCGGCCTCACCAAGGAACAGGTGGGCAAGATCAATGTGTTCGAATTCATGACCTATGTCGCGCTGGACCGTCACATCGCCGAGCGCGCCTTCGCCCGCCTCAACGGCGGCAACCCGCTGGGGCGCGATTTCGGCAACATCAAGGGCAAGAGTTTCAAGATGCGCTTTATCGACGCCGCTTAGCTCAACTGCCTACAACGTGCCTGCAACGGGCCTGCAACCATCATAAGTGTTGACGGCACGCCGTGCGCTATCGACGCGTCTCCTGCGCGCTCGCGGCGAAGCGGGGCGCACGCCGGTGCATGGTGGCCTGTTCGAATCCATATGCCATCTTGATCAGCGTCGCTTCGCTATAGGCCGGCCCCACAAACGAAAGCCCCACCGGCAAGCCGTGGACCTGGCCCGCCGGCACCGTGATATGCGGATAACCGGCCACCGCCGCAGGCGTGGAAAAACTGCCTCCGTAGTGGTCGCCATTGATGAAATCGGTCAGCCATGCCGGCCCGCCGGTCGGTGCGACCAGCGCGTCGAGCTGGTGCTCGCGCAGCACCTGGTCGATACCTTCGGCGCGTGAATAGCGCTGGTTGTTGGCCAATGCATCCAGATAAGCCTTGCTGTCGAGGCCGCCCTTCGCCTGGGATCGCTCCAGATACTCCTGGCCGAAATGGGCCAGCTCCGGATCGCGATGCTTGAGGTTGAATGCGATCACGTCGGCCATGTTGGCCACCGGTGCGCCGGGCGCATATTTGGCGAGGTAGGCTGCGAGACCGGCTTTGAATTCATACAGCAGCACTTCCGTTTCACTGTCGCCATATTTGTCGATGTTCGGCAGCGTCACATCCACCAGGATCGCGCCCTGCGTCCTGAGCACCGCCAGCGCCTGTTCGATCGTGCCGTCCAGCAGGTCGTTACTGCCGAAGTAATTGCGTGCCACACCGAGCCGCATGCCTTTTAGACCCGTCTTGCTGAGCGCTGCCATATAGTCCGGGATCTTGCCTTTGCTGGCCAGCGTGGCCGGATCGCTGGCATCGATTCCGGCCATCGCGGCCAGCATCAGCACGGCGTCGGTGACGCTGCGTGCCATCGGGCCGGCCGTGTCCTGGGAATGCGCAATCGGGATGATGCCGCTGCGACTGATCAGGCCGAGTGTGGGCTTGATCCCGACCAAGCCGCAGATCGACGCCGGCGAGACGATCGAGCCATCCGTTTCCGTGCCCACCGCCAGCGAGGCCAGGCCGGCGGCAATCGCGGCGCCCGAACCGGAGCTCGATCCGCTGGTGTTGCGGTCGAGCGCGTACGGATTGCGGGTCAGGCCACCGCGTCCGCTCCAGCCGCTGACCGAATGGGTCGAGCGCATATTGGCCCATTCGCTCAGATTGGTCTTGCCAATGATGACAGCGCCGGCAGCGCGCAGGCGCGCGGCCACGTGCGAGTCGATCGGCGCGCGCACGCCCGCTAGCGCGAGCGATCCGGCGCTCGTGCTCATCCGGTCGGCGGTGGCAATATTATCCTTTAACAGAACGGGAATCCCGTGCAGCGGCCCGCGCACCTTGCCGGCGGCGCGCTCACGGTCCATCTCGGCCGCGATCTTGAGGGCGTCGGGATTGAGTTCGATGATTGCGTTCAGGCGCGGACCAGCTTTGTCGATGGACGCGATGCGCGCCAGATAATGCGCGGTCAAGCTGTGCGCACTGAGATTTCCCGCCTTCATCTGCGCCTGTTGCTGCGGCACGCCGGCCTCCAGCACGCTCGCGCCGGCAAGCCACGATTGCGTGGCGGCCGCCACCGCGCCAGCGTGCGCCAGGCTGGCGCCCGAGGCCAGGCCGATACGAACAAAATCCCTGCGCTTCATGCAATCTCCCGTCGTGTTATTGGACTATCCGGCTACACTCGTTTGATGCAGCTGTTGCCGGACATGCAAGCCGGTAGAATAGCAGGAGGTCGCGCCAAAGGTCACCAAATAAAAATGGCACTGGAGGAAAGTTTGCACGAAAAAAAACGCTGCACAATGGCAGCGTTTTTCAAGTTCAGGTGATCTAGCCGCGAATCACCCGTTTGTACTCGTTGGTACGGGTATCAATTTCAATCACGTCGTCCTGGCTGACAAACAGCGGCACTTGAACGGTGTGGCGATGCGCCTCGATGGCATTTTCAATCTTGGCTCCTTTCAAGACGTTGCCGGACGTATTGCCCTTGACTGCGGGCTCCGAGTAAAACACCTGACGCGCGATGGTCGTTGGCAATTCAACGGAAATCGCTTTGCCATCATAAAAAACGGCTTCGCATTCCATGCCGTCTTTCAGGTAGTGCAGCGCATCACCCAGGTTTTCTTCTTCGATTTCGAACTGATTGTATTCTGCGTCCATGAACACGAACAACGGGTCAGCGAAATAAGAATACGTCACCGGTTTTTTGTCGAGAACAACGACGTCGAACTTGTCGTCACCGCGGAATACGTTTTCCTGTGGGCTGTTTGTCAGGAGATTTTTCATCTTCCATTTGTACGTGAAGCCCGTACGGCTCGAACCATTGATGTCAGACCGCAACACGATCATAGGCTTGCTATCAACCATAATGATGTTGCCAACACGAATTTCTTTTGCAGGTTTCATAAAGAGTGTACGTAAAAAGTGGGTTGCATAAAAATCATCTGCCGCCTCCGGGCCAATAGCGCCGTAAGCTCACGTTTGATCGAATAAAAATACGTTATAAATTAACCGAACATTATACCGGCTTTTTCGTGCGACTTGGGATCCGTCGCTTACCGAAGCAGGGCTGTCGCATCAAAAGTCGTTTACAATCAATAACTTATAAAATAACTAATATTGCAACTTGTAAACGATTGGGAAATGTGGTGTGATATTGGCTTCGCCATCACGACATTGACCAATGATGAACACAAGCCTGACGAGGTTGAAGGAATGTTTCGACGAGTTGCCCGATCCGAGAGTGGTGGGG
>JANPCW010000361.1:0-2624 GCA_031431155.1 Janthinobacterium sp.
GGTTCGATCCAGGGACTGGATCTGGCCGAACAAGTCATCTCGCGCATCAAGGTGATGGCCGAACTCGATATTGCCGAGCGCCGCGTGCCGCAGGACGGCCGGTTCAAGGTGGGGATCGGGGGGCGCCAAATCGATTTCAGGGTATCGATCATGCCCAATATCTTCGGCGAAGATGCGGTGCTGCGCATTCTCGACAAGCAGGAACTGGCCGAGCACCTGCAGGGGGTGCGCATCAACAATCTCGGTTTCGATGATCCGACCGTGCGCGTACTGCGCCGGTTGTCGGCCGAACCGCATGGCATGCTGTTGGTGACCGGCCCGACCGGCAGCGGCAAGACCACGACCCTGTATGCGATGATCACCGAGATCAACACGGGGCGCGAGAAGATCGTCACGATCGAGGATCCGGTGGAATATCAACTGGCCGGCGTGCTGCAGATTCCGGTCAACGAAAAAAAAGGCCTCACCTTCAGCCGCGGGCTGCGCTCGATCCTGCGGCACGATCCGGACAAGATCATGGTCGGCGAAATTCGCGATGCCGAAACCGCGCAGATCGCCGTCCAGTCGGCGCTCACAGGGCATCTGGTCTACACCACGATCCATGCCAATAACGTGTTCGACGTGATCGGGCGGTTCATGCAGCTCGGCGTCGATTCGTACAGCTTCGTGTCGGCGCTGAATGCCATCGTGGCGCAGCGCCTGTTGCGCCTTTCCTGTACCCACTGTACCGCCCCGTACGCGCCGGACCCGGAACTGCTTGCCGAGTCGGGCCTGACCGCCGGCGCCATTGCCGGTTGGCGCCTGGTCGAGAGCGCCGGTTGCGAGCACTGCCGAGGCACCGGCTATCGCGGCCGCACGGCGATCGCCGAGATGCTGATTCTGGACGACGAGATCCGTCAACTGATCGTCGAACGCCAGCCAGTAAGCCGCCTGAAGGAAATGGCGCGCGCCAAGGGCACCCGTTTCCTGCGCGAATCGGCGCTCAATTTGGCGCGTCAGGGGCGCACCACGCTCAAGGAGGTCAACCGTGTTACGTTTGTGGCCTGACAAGTACTGCGTGGTGCTATGCCCGGACCGCCTGGAGGCGATCCGGCGCAGGGGACGCTCGCGCAGCGCCGTGCAATTATCGTTTGACCAGGCGCCGCCTGCCCCGATGAACCGGCCGCCCTGGAGGGCCGCTGCCGATGGTCTGCGCCAGTTCCTGGCGATGCCGGAAATCGGCAAGGGCGAGCTCGGCATCGTTTTGTCCAACCACTTCGTGCGCTATCTGCTGGTCCCATGGAGCCAACAGATCGCCAGCGAGGAGGAATTTCGCAACTACGCCGCAGCGGCGTTCGAGGAAGTCTATGGCGAAGCGAGCGCCGAATGGGAAGTGAGCCTGTCGGCGGAACGTCCAGGCGCGCCGCGCCTGGCGGCGGCGATCGACCGCCAATTGCTCGAGGCCATCCGCGCGGCGCTGGCGAGCACGCGCTTGCGGCTTACCTCGGTTCAGCCCTACTTGATGGCGGCCTATAACCGGGTGGCAAGGTCGCGCCATGACCATGACCAAGACCTCGTTTTCATGCTGGTCGAGGCAGGCCGCGCCTGTATTCTGGTGGCCCAAGGCGGCAAGTGGTGCCATGTAAGCACCGCGGCCGCGCCCGAGGATCCGGACGCGCTGTCGGCGTTGCTTGAGCGCGAGATCCAGCTGGCTGACCTGCAGGGAGAATCGGTGCCGCCGGTTGTGGTGCATGCCGCGCATCTGCGCGGGCTGAGCATGGGGCCGGTCCATGGCGTGGCGCCGCGTGTGCTCGAATCGCGGCCTCAGGCCGGTCTGGCGCAGATCGGTGGCGGGGGCGCAGCGGCCTGCGAACTGGCCGCTGCGCTGGCGTGACCCGATGCGCGCCCTTTCCCTCGATTTCGAAGCCAAGGCTGGTGCTGCAAAGCTCGGCTACTGGCTGCTCGCCGTCGGCGCCCTGGCGGCGGCGCTGGTGGTGGGCGCGCAAGCGATGCTGTCCCAGGAACTGGCGCGCTACGCCACGCCAACCTCCGTAGCGCAGCCTGGAGGCGGGCCGAGCAAACAATCGCTGGCGCGCGCCATCAGTGCCGAAAGCGCCGCGCTGGCCGGCGCGCGCTCGGTCGTGGGCCATCTGTCCGGTCCTAGAGAGAAGTTGTTCAGGACGCTCGAAACAATCGACGCTCCCGATGTCGCATTGCTGGCGATCACGCCTAATGCGCACAAGCGCACCTTGCGCATCTATGGGGAGGCGCGGACCTTCGGCGCCATGCTGGCCTACTTAAGCGCACTGCAGGAAAGCCGCACTTTCGACGACGTGGTGCTGGTCGAGCACGAGATCCTCGACAATGACCCGCAGCGCCCGCTGCGTTTCGGCCTGTCGGCCGGATGGAGTCGCTAGCCTATGTCAATGCAGCGCTTGATGCTCTCTCAATTCGTGCACAGACTCGGGGCGCCGGGCGTGGCCGGGATCGTGCTGCTCGCCTTTAGTTTGGGGCTGGCCTGGTCGACGCTGTTGCCGTCATGGCAAGAGCGCGATCGGCGCCGCGCAAGCGTTGCCGCGGCGCAGAAAATCGCGCACAAGAGCGCTGCGCGGGGATTGCTCCGGCCCGATTATTCGCCCGCGGCC
>JANPCW010000362.1:0-3789 GCA_031431155.1 Janthinobacterium sp.
TGCAGCGAAGGAGACCGTCGAGTACTTCCCTGGGACCGCCAAAGGCGGTTTGTCGTGGACCACCCGGTCATTCTTGTGGTAGCGAGGTAGCCGACACCGGCGGTCAAGCCGGTTTTAGTTGTTGGTGCTGGAATGTTTCCCGACCGCCAGCTCCGGTAGTACTCGATTACAGCGACCAAGCACGCTGCGAGCAAATACAATTTCGACGCGAGGAAGAAATCGGACAAATGGAAGATACCATCGGACGATTACATCGTGAAGACATGGTAACGTACACAGTACGAGCCTGGTGGTCCCGTCTTCGATGTTCGATGCCGCGGGCATTTCATCGGGATTGGCGTGGCTGGGATCAATGGTGCTGATCAGCTTGTTTCAGGGTCGCGGCTGCGCGCAGGTGCTGAGGCGATGGCGTGCATCGATATGGCCTGCATCAGAGTTGGCAAGCTGGTCAAGGCGGTTTGCATGGAGCGCACGCATCCGAACCATCTCAGGAAATTATTTGCACAAACCGCCGCCTTGCCTCCTTGTTTGTACGAAGGACGAGGCACTCCGCTAGTTCTTTCTCCTGCAGAGCTCGCGAACTTTCTTAGAAACCAGGACAAGCAAAAAATCGGTGACCTGCGCATGAGCACTCAAAGATTCGAGCACATCTTCATACAGTTGCGCGATCTCCGGGACCGGGCGGCGCAGGTCATCTGCGATCGATAGTATTTCGCGCAAATGCTTCATCCGCTCGTGGATGTCTGAATACAGGTGATGCCGCAGCATGACATTCGCCTGTTCTGTCGCCCGATCGCTGGTTTCCATGATGGTCAACCCTTAGCGGAACACGATTTCAAGGAAATACAATCGAGTTGTCTGCACGCGTCGGAAAGCGCGGCAACCCGCCACATGTCAGCAGGGCAGTTCCATCGGGGTGAATTTTTTCCATAGCTTGTCGATTTTTCTATCATCGTTTTTGACACGCGACGCCAGATATCCCCGGATAAATCCGGCGCTCCCTTCCAGGTGGGCCTGTCCATCCTGCAATTGTTTCAACAAGCGATCGGCCACGGCCACGGCCGCATCGTTGAGCCAGCCAAGCTCGTCCTGCAAGCTCGACAGCGCTTCCACATATGGACGCACCTTTTTGGATGCGTACAGCGATTGAAAAAACTCGGTGGCATACCGTGTTTTCTTGGCGGCGATGCGGACCCGGTGGCGTACTGCCGGCGTCGCTCCATGCAACGTCCTGCCGCGCTTGTGCAGGCGCCGTTGGTCATGCATCAGCGTGTTGCGTGCGAACTTCGTGACCCGTGCCGTCAAGCGCTTCCAGTTCCGTGGCAACATGAAGTCGCGCCAGCCGCAGCCCTGCACCCAGCGGGTGAACGACAGGATCAGCCGTGTATAGCGCGGCGAGCTGACTGCGGCCGACGCCGCTTCGCGCTTTTCACGGGCCTGGTCCAGCGCCGCAACTGTAAGCTCTGACAACCGGGTTTCGTCCGGCTCCGCTTCTGCCACCGCAGGCAGGGTCGAACCGACCAGTACATCCCAGTCGCGCGCAGCACCCAGTTGCGCGACCAGCCAGTCCAGTTCTTGCTGCAATTGTTCGGGAGGTTGCAGCACGTCCTTAAACAATCCGAGCGCGGAGCGTAGCCGGCGCAACCCGACCCGCATTTGGTGCAGGCTTTCCACATCCTGCTCTTGGGAGACGCCGGCTTCATTGGCTTGAATTTGCGCCATGCAATTGACTGCAATCGCCTGAAACACTTGCTCGACCGTCATGCGCTTCGACAATTTCAGGGCCGTCGCCTTGACGGCTGCAGGCTGTTGCGGCGCGAACAGCGCATAGCCGCGGTCTGCCTTGCTAAGATAGCCGATTTGCATCGGGATTTCCTGTTGCAACGCAAGCGCGAAATCGAACAGGTGCGCCGGGTCGCCCGATTTCAGCTCCAGTTCGATTTCGCTGATCGGCACGATCATGTCGTCGCGTTCAAGATGGCCCTGGTCCAGCACGCACTCGACTTCGTCGCCTTGCGGCAAACGCAGTTCCCACACCATGCGTTCAACCTGCGTGGAAAAAATCGGCAACAGCCGGTCCTCGACTACCGGGGAGCGCAGCAGTTTGCCCCATGCGCTCTTGGGACTGAGCACGTCGCTCAGCAGCGCCAAGTCGGGTGCCGGACCGGCAACCGGTGATTCCCATTCATGCCGACGATGCAAGCCGCCATCGACGCTGCCGCCGCCTTTCATCGCCTGCACCCAGTGGGCGTTGCCCACCCGCCGCACTCGAAGGGTCGCGTCGCAGCGCCGCAGAAGCAGGTCCGGCGTATCGAAATAGGTGTCGGCAATCATTTGTTCGTGCGGTTCCGACGTCGCATACTCTTTTAGCAGCGGATGTTGGCGCAGCGCTCGCGCAACATCCGAAGTGACCAGCAGTTTCAGTTCAATTTCCATGATCGCGCCCCTCTCACCGGTACGTACTGGCTACAGAACATTGAAACGTACAACCCTATAGCTAAGGCTGCCACTGTGGGCGAACGAGAACCATAACATCAACCATAGTAAGGTTATTTGAGCGGCGCGCCAGGGAAAAGTTCACGTCAGCGGCGATTTGCAGGACTTTGACTAAATGAAGATCATTGACGGGCTCGCGGCGACGCCGACTGGCAAGTTGCTCAGCGGCTTTCGGAAATCCGATTCCCGGCGACGGGTTGATTCGTGCGGAACCCGAGCTGGCCCGCAGTCTGCAGAAATCCGAAAATCAGGTACTAAGTGAGCCGGTCGGGGAGCTGCCCACGCACGCTCTCGCGCTCACGCCAGTACCAGGGTCAGCAGGCCGGCGAGCAGCGCGCCGGCGATCACAGGGCTGGTCCGCAGGGCTAGTTGGCGTCCGCCGATCACAGCAATCAGCACGCCTTTCACCACGCTATTGCTGAGCACGGCGAGAAAGATGGCGCGCGCGGCGACGGTGGTCGACGATTCGCCGCGGGCCAAGGAAAGGGTGATGGCGTCGACATCGGCCACGCCTGCGAGCAGCGCCGCCAGGTAGACGCCGGCGTCGCCCAGGTAACGGCGCCCGGCTTCGACCAGGAACAGGATCAGCACCAGCAATGCGGCGAAACGCAGGGCCGGAGCCAGTTCGAAAGGGTTTTTTAGCGGCGTTTCGACGTTGTTCTCATCGGTTTTTCCGGCTAGGCGCCAGAACCACAATGCGCCGACGGCATCGCACAGCGCTGTCACAGTCAAGGGCCAGAACAGGTGCGATAACAGTTGCCGGTTGAGTAGTCCTGCCTCCAGCAGTACGCGCGGGAACATCAGCGTCGAAGTCGCCAGCAGCCCGGCCGCCAGCAGCGTTGGTAACGCTTGCTGGCGCGTGAGCCGGGCCAGGGTCATGGTCATGGCGGTGGAGGAGACGATGCCGCCGAGCAGGGCGGTGATCAGCAAGCCTCGGCGCGTGCCGAGCAAGCGGATGGCGGCGTACGCAGCAAAGCCCAACCCGGCGATCAGCACCACCATCCACCAGGTCTCATAGGGGTTGAATACCGCCCAGAGACCGTAGGTTCGGTTCGGCAACGCGGGCAGTAGCACCAGTGAAATAAAAAGTAGCTTGAAGGAGGCCAGGGCTGTCGCATCAAAAGTCGTTTACAATCAATAACTTATAAAATCACTAATATTGCAACTTGTAAACGATTGGGAAATGTGGTGTGATATTGGCTTCGCCATCACGACATTGACCAATGATGAACACAAGCCTGACGAGGTTGAAGGAATGTTTCGCCGAGTTGCCCGATCCGAGAGTGGTGGGGA
>JANPCW010000363.1:0-7046 GCA_031431155.1 Janthinobacterium sp.
GCCGAAAGGCACCAAAAACGAGGCAAATTTACGGGATAAAGCCGAATTTCAGCGCTCAATGATGTGAAATTTCGTTCGTCGGACGAAACTGCAAATTAAAAATCAGAATAGCGCAGAAATCATCAATTGTTCAGCGTTTCCCTAGAACGTGCGAATGATGTAGTGAAATCGGCAGCTAAAATGGACAGCGCGACAGAGGCGATGAGGGGCCCAGCCAAGGCTTTGCATTTAGATTCACGGCTCCGCACACGGACGCCAACATCGAACTCAAATCCCTGCTCGGCCAGCCCGTCCTGCTCGAACTGCTCACGGCCACCAGCCGCGATGTCATGCGCCCCTTCCACGGCCATATCACCGGCATCGAATGCGCGGGCGCCAATGGCGGCCTGTGCCGCTACCGGCTCGTGATCAAGCCGTGGAGCGCATTCCTGGCGCTGCGGCGCGACAGCACAACCTACCAGGACAAGACCGTGTTCGACATCGTCGACTCCGTGTTCAAGGATTACCGGGGTCAGGACAAATCCGAACGCACCTCGGCGCTTCGACACTGCGAAGCCACCCGAGTTCGACAGTTAGACGCGTAAGTCATTGATTATTATAGTGGCGATTCAAAAACGCGCCATTACAAGAGGGTCAATTGCGTGTTTAAGGTCGGTTTTTTGATCGTCAGCGCGGAGAGAATGTCGGCCTGTTCTTTGTTGATCGTGGAGATTCCTGTGACAGGTTGAGTGTCGTTAAGTGTGACGCGGTGGTGCTGGATGCGGCGCAGTTTTGACAGGGCGCGCTCCGGCGAGAGCTTGGTTTCGCTGGCGCGCAATCGGGTGCGCATGACGCGATACAGGATCAGCGCCATGAAGCAGATCGCAGCATGGGCGCTTATACGATTGGGCAATCGATGATAGATCGGCCCAATCTCGATTTCGGACTTGAGTACACGGAAACCACGTTCAATGTCGGCTAACGATTTATACCGTTTGACGACTTCAACGGGTGCCAGATCAGCGGTATTGGTGACCAGCAGCAGCTTGCCATCCATCAGGCGCGCATGTTCCAGAGCCCGCTCATCAATGGTGTACGTGAACAGTTCGCTTTTGAGGTCGACCCGGATGATGCGCGCCAGATGCGCTTCGCACACGGCATGGTAAAAACGTGCGCGGGCACCGCCATCAGAGAGCTTGCGGCCGCGTTTTTTCTTGCCGGTATCTTGCCCGTCGAGTTTGCCGGTCCATTCGGTCGCTTGCTGCTCCAGTGCCTGAATGCGGCTGTCGCGCTTGGCGCCGGCGTCAAGGGCCACCTGCGGATCATGCGCGATGATCAGCCGCAGATCTTTCCACACCGCCTCGCCCAGCACCTCTTGCTTTGCCTTGATGCACTGCGCCGCATGGAACGGGGCCAACAGTTCAACGAAGTCGCCATAGCGCCACCCAGGCACCGCCAGAATGAATTCCAGCGTGCCACCTCCCGGCAGGGTGATGGCCTGCAGATCCGCCAGGTTATCGGTCGACAGCAAGCCGCGGTCCGCCACGGCGATGACGCGCTTGATGGGGAAGCGCTGAATGATTTTCTCGATGGTCGGTTTGAGGGTGGTGACTTCGGCGGTATTGCCATCAAACACCTCGTGATACAGGGGCAAGCCCTCGGCGGTCTGCACCACGCCGAGCATGACCTGGCGCGCAATCAGGCCTTCTTTCGACATGCCAAATTTGCGCATATCATTTTCCTGCTGTGACAGCCCTTCCGCTCGAATCGTCGTCATGTCGTAGAACACCACGGCCAGATCCTGGTCGACCAAAGGGCGCAGCAGACTTGAGAGCACCTGGTCGACTTCCACCTGATGCGCAACCAACGCATCCATCGCCCGCAGTAACTGCTGGTGTTCAATCGATTCGGCCATGATGCCGGGCAAGGTCACCGTTTCGACCCAGCGCAGGATGCACAATTTCGAGTCCGGATCGCACAGGCGGTTGAGCACCATGACGCAGATCAGCGCTTCGACATCGATGGTGTGCCGCGTGCGGCGAAATATCTGACGCAAGCGGTCAAAGCCGAGCGAATTCCACAACTCGGTCAGCGCCCACACATCGCCATAGTCGCGTGCAGACTCGAACGTGAGCGCTGGCGTCGGCGGCACTTCCGGCAGCGATTTTCCCGTCACGCGCAGCAAGCCGGAAATGACCGATTCGAGTTCGCAATTGAGTTGGTCTAGCCGACCGAGCGTGGCAACGGTACGCTGCTTGGGACGGCCGTCATCATCGCGGTAGGCTTCAACGAGTTGGACATAACGGCGTGGTCCTGACTTGGTAACTTTGATAAACATGCCGTTACTTTAAATAAACATATAAAGTATGTCAATAACTAACATTTTTTCAAAAACGTGCCATTACAATAATTTTGAAAAAATGACGGAAAATTATACGTAAGTGATTGATTCATATAGGTTGAACTTCAGAAAAACGGGATAATTTAGGCGGGAACTGTCGAACTCGGGAAGCCAGAGCTCGCACGCGATTCACTTCTAGGAAAGCGACCTCGATTTTGTGAGGCGCCTGTTGAACGAAGAAGGTCTGCTCTCCCGAGTTCGACGAATTCCTCGCCATCTGCAATAGCAGCCGCAACCGGTGTGCCACAAGTCCCAGCAGACGGTCACTGGTACATGAAGAGCCGCTTACTGCGCGGGCTTACCGTGGTACACGGCACTATCCTCGAATAGCTTTCTCGCATTCTCGGTTCGTGGTTTTTGTTTCCCGCATTGTTAGACACACGACAGTTCGCGCCCTCTGCACCGGTTCCGTTTTGGATCGCTGCCAGTGGAACTTGCCTGCAACGGCGTAAAATAGCGCCTAGCCCAAATTAACTAACCCCAACCCAGGCACAACCGATGACTATCTACCAACTTGGCGCCGATGCGCCCGACATTGATGCAACCGCCTATGTCGCAGACAGTGCGAACCTGATCGGCAAGGTCAGTATCAAAGCTGGCGCCTCGGTCTGGTTCGGGGTCACGATTCGGGGCGACAACGAACGCATTACGATCGGGGAAAATAGCAATGTTCAGGAAGCCTGCATCTTGCACACGGATATGGGATTCCCCCTGACCATCGGCAACGACGTGACGGTCGGGCATCAGGCCATGTTGCACGGATGTACCATTGGCGACGGCGCGTTGATCGGGATACAAGCGGTCATTTTGAACGGCGCCAAGATCGGCAAGGGCTGCCTGGTGGGCGCGGGCGCTCTTGTTACCGAGGGCAAGGAGTATCCTGACCATTCGCTGATCATCGGCACTCCGGCCAAAGCGGTACGCACCTTGACCGAGGAAGAAATTGCCCGTCTTGCGAGCAACGCCGCCAGCTATGTGCAGCGCGGCCAGTTGTTCCGGACGGAACTGAAAAAAATTGGATAACACATGAGCACAGAACACACCCGCGACGCACTCCAGAAATTCATGTTCGACAATGGCGCGGTGCGCGGCGAGTTTGTCGACATTTCCGACACCTGGCGCCAGATGCAAGCGCGCCACACCTATCCGGCGGCGGTCCAGACCCTGCTCGGGCAAATGGTCGCGGCCGCGGCCCTGCTCTCGGCCAACCTCAAGTTTAACGGCGCGATCATCATGCAGATCCATGGTGACGGCCCGGTGCGCCTGCTGGTGGTCGAATGCGACTCCGAACTGCGTATGCGCGCTACCGCCAAGCTGGCGCCGGACGCGGTCATCGCCGACGACGCCAAGCTGCCCGAGCTGCTCAACGTGCATGGCAAGGGCCGATTCGTGATCACGCTCGATCCGCTCGACAAGATGCCGGGCCAGCAACCGTATCAGGGCATCGTGCCGCTCGACGGCGATGTCGTGGCGAGTGTGATCGAACATTACATGCTGCGCTCCGAACAGCTCGACACCAAGCTGTGGATAGCGGCCGACAGCAGTGTCGCGCGCGGCTTGCTGCTGCAAAAATTGCCGAGGCATGGGGGAAAACAGAATGGGGCAGAGCACAATCCATTGACGGACCACCAAACGGACGATCTCGAGACATGGAACCGCGCCGTCATGCTCGCGTCTACGTTGAAAGAACCGGAATTGCTCGCCACCGGGATTCAGACGCTGATGCAGCGATTATTCTGGGAAGAAACGATCCGTGTTTTCGAGCCGGCCCATCCGCAATTTCATTGCAGCTGCACGCGCGAAAAAGTAGGCAATATGCTCAAAATGCTGGGCCGCGGCGAAGTCGATGCTGCCTTGGCCGATGTGGGGCAGCTCGACATCAACTGCGATTTTTGCGGACAGCACTATGGGTTCGACAAGGTCGATTGCACCCAGTTATTTGCTACCGATGCGCCGGCCGAGGCATTGATCCCGGTCGGTGATATAAAGCACTGAGACACGCGATAATCTAGTGCGCCGCTGCGGCTGGTTTAGGCGGTTTGGGGATGGGTGGCGGAGTCGCCGCATTGTCCGGATGGTCGCCCGGACCGACGATCTGGATGAAAATTTCATTTTGCTTGACCATGCCCAGCTCATAGCGGGCCCGTTCCTCGACCGCGCCGGTGCCATCCTTCAAGTCCAGCACTTCGGAGCCGAGCTTGGCGTTACGCGCCTTGAGCTCGGTATTCTTGTTGTGGGCCGCGGCCACCTGTGCCTCCATATCGGACACGCGCAACCACCCGCCCTTGCCTAGCCACAGCGGGAATTGAATCAGCAACAACAAGGCGGCAAGGCAAAGCGAGATCAGACGCATGGGATCGATGGGTTGAATAAGCGCGGCCGGGCAGCAACCCGGCCCTTCTGCTATTACTTCAGATTGTAAAACGCGGCGCGGCCCGGGTAGCTGGCGATATCGCCGAGGTCTTCCTCGATACGCAGCAACTGATTGTACTTGGCCATGCGGTCGGAGCGGGACATCGAACCGGTCTTGATTTGCAAGGCATTGGTACCGACCGCGATATCGGCGATGGTCGAATCTTCGGTCTCGCCGGAACGGTGCGAGATCACGGCCGTGTAACCGGCGCGCTTGGCCATTTCGATGGCGGCAAAGGTTTCGGTCAGGGTCCCGATCTGGTTGATCTTGATCAGGATCGAATTGGCGATGCCTTTGTCGATGCCTTCCTTGAAGATCTTGGTGTTGGTGACGTACAGATCGTCGCCGACCAGTTGCACCTTCTTGCCCAAGGCCTTGGTCAGGATCGCCCAGCCGTCCCAGTCGTTTTCCGCCATCGCGTCTTCGATCGAGATGATCGGGTACTTGTCGCACCAGGTTTCCAGCAGGTGGGTGAATTCGGTGGCCGACAAGGTCAGGCCTTCGCCTGCCAGATGGTATTTGCCGTCCTTGTAGAATTCGCTGGCCGCGCAATCGAGGCCCAACGCGATCTGCGTGCCCGGCTCGTAGCCGGCTTGCTCGATGGCCTCGATGATCAGCTTGATCGCTTCTTCATGGTTGGCAACCGATGGCGCAAACCCGCCTTCGTCGCCCACCGAGGTGGTCAGGCCTTTCTCTTGCAGGATTTTTTTCAGCGTGTGGAATACTTCAGCGCCGTAGCGGATCGCTTCCTTGAAACTGGGAGCGCCGACCGGGATGATCATGAATTCCTGGATATCGAGGTTGTTGTCGGCGTGCGCGCCGCCGTTGATGACGTTCATCATCGGCACCGGCATTTGCATCGCGCCGGAGCCGCCGAAATAACGGTACAGCGGCAGGCCGGCTTCTTCGGCGGCCGCTTTGGCCACGGCCATCGAGACGGCCAGCATCGCGTTCGCGCCCAGCCGGCCCTTGTTTTCGGTGCCATCGAGATCGATCAGGGTGCGATCGAGGAACGCTTGTTCATTCGCGTCCAAGCCCATGATCGCTTCGGAAATCTCGGTGTTGATATTCTCGCAGGCTTGCAGCACGCCCTTGCCGAAATAGCGGCTCTTGTCGCCGTCGCGCAGCTCGATCGCTTCGCGCGAACCGGTCGATGCGCCGGACGGCACCGAGGCGCGCCCCATGACGCCGGACTCGAGCAAAACGTCGCATTCGACGGTCGGATTGCCGCGCGAGTCAAGGATTTCACGGCCGATAATATCAACGATAGCACTCATGTGTCATTCTCCAAAATTAAACGAATTGGTTGCGTGAGGGTCGAGGCGTCAGGGACGCGATCGACGTTGCGCGTGGAAGCGTCAGGCGAACGACGATTCCAGGTAGCCGGCTTGCTTGATCACGCGATCGAGATCCATCAGGGTAGCGAGCAGCTCTTTCATGCGGTTCAGCGGCACCGCATTCGGTCCGTCCGACATGGCAACAGCGGGATTTGGATGGGTTTCCATGAAGACGCCGGCCACGCCGACGGCAATCGCCGCGCGCGCCAGTACCGGCACCATCTCGCGCTGGCCACCCGAGGTCGTGCCCTGCCCGCCCGGCAATTGCACCGAGTGGGTGGCATCGAACACGATCGGGCAGTTGGTCTCGCGCATGATCGCCAAGGAGCGCATGTCCGACACCAAATTGTTGTAGCCGAACGAGGCGCCGCGTTCGCACGCCATGAAGTTATCTTCCGGCAGGCCGGCCGCTTTGGCGGCGGCGCGCGCCTTGTCGATCACGTTTTTCATGTCGTGCGGCGCGAGGAACTGGCCCTTCTTGATATTGACCGGCTTGCCGGACTGGGCGCACGCGTTGATGAAATCGGTTTGGCGGCACAGGAAGGCCGGTGTTTGCAGCACATCGACCACGGCCGCCACGGCCGCGATCTCGTCGATCGCGTGGATGTCGGTCAGAACCGGCACGCCGATCTGGCGCTTGACCTCGGCCAGAATATCGAGTCCCTGTTCCATCCCAAGGCCGCGAAACGAAGTGCCCGACGAGCGGTTCGCCTTGTCAAACGACGACTTGTAGATGAACGGGATGCCCAGCGCGGCCGTCATTTCTTTCAGCGCGCCAGCGGTGTCGAGCGCCATCTGGCGCGACTCGATCACGCACGGTCCTGCGATCAGGAAAAAGGGTTGGTCGAGACCAATGTCGAAACCGCATAACTTCATGCTGCATCTCCTAGCAACGCCGTTTCGGCCACTGCCGCTG
>JANPCW010000364.1:0-6716 GCA_031431155.1 Janthinobacterium sp.
GTGGCACAGGGCGGGAAGCGTTGATCGCGCCGGTGGCCGGCGTGATCGCGGTGGCCCGGGCCGTCAATGGCCAGGTGGTCGAAGCACGCGATATCTTGTTCGAAATTGTCGATCCGGCGCGCCTGATGATCGAAGCGCTGGCCTATGACGCCAAACTGGTCGCCAGCCTCTCCGACGCCAGCCTGGCCGGCGCGCAGACGCCCTTGACTTTGGTGGGCGGCAGCAGCGCCTTTCGCGATGGCGCGTTGCCGGTGTTGTATCGACTCAAGCAAGCCGGCGATACGCCTTTGGCGCTGGGCCAGGCGGTCACGGTGATCGCGCAGACCCGTGCCACGGTTAAGGGCGTGCCGCTGCCGGCGGCCAGCGTGGTGAAAAATGCGGCTAACGAGAACATCGTCTGGATCCACGAGCGCGCCGAGGTATTTCGCGCTGTGCCGGTAAAAGTGACCCCGCTCGATGGCGCCGCCGTCGTGGTGGCAGGGATCAAGCCGGGCGCGCGGGTCGTCGCTGCCGGCGCCACCCTGATCAACCAGATCCGATAAGGGGCGCGCATGTTTACCTGGATCGTCAATGCCAGCCTGAAAAACCGGCTGTTCGTGCTCGCCTTCGCCGCCATCCTGATGATTTACGGCGCCATCACGGCGTCCAACATGCCGGTCGATGTGTTCCCCGACCTGAACAAGCCGACCGTCACTTTAATGACCGAAGCGGGCGGCATGGCGCCGGAAGAAGTCGAGCAACTGGTCTCGTTTCCGCTCGAAACCGCGCTCAACGGCATGCCGGGCGTGACGCGCGTGCGGTCGGTGTCAGGGATCGGACTTTCGATCGTTTATGCCGAGTTCGCGTGGGGCTCGGACATTTACCGCAACCGGCAACTGGTGGCCGAGCGCCTGGCCGAGGTCAAGGAACAGTTGCCGCCGGGCGTAGCCCCGAACATGGGACCCATTTCCTCGGTCATGGGCGAGATCATGCTGATCGCGCTGCCGGCCGACCCGGCCAAGGTCAGCCCGATGCAGGTGCGCGAATATGCCGACTTCGTGTTGCGTCCGCGCCTGTTGTCGATTCCCGGTGTGGCCCAAGTGATCCCGATCGGAGGTGAGGTGCGCCAGTTCCGGGTCGAACCGAACACCGCGCTGATGGCGCAACTGGGCGTCAGCTTCGACCAACTGGGCAGCGCGCTCAAGGATTTTTCCAGCAATACCAGCGGCGGCTTCCTCGAGCAAAATGCGCGTGAATACCTGATCCGCAACCTGGGCCGCACCACTCGCCTGGAAGACTTGCAAAACCTCGCGGTCAAGGAAGTGAACGGCCAGCCGATCTTGCTCAAGCAACTGGCCGAAGTAAAGTTCGCCGCCTCGTTCAAGCGCGGCGACGCAGGCTTCGGCGCCAAACCGGCCGTCATCATCAGCGTCCAAAAGCAACCGAATGCCGACTCCGTCAAGCTCAGCGCGCAGATCGAGCAAGCCCTGGCATCGCTCTCGAAGTCCTTGCCGCCGGGCGTGTCCAAGCCGCAGCTCTCGTTCCGCCAGGCCGACTTCATCGAGGCCTCGATCGGCAACGTCAAGGAAGCGCTGCGCGACGGCGCGATCATGGTTGCGATCATCCTGTTCCTGTTCCTGATGAATGTGCGCACCACGCTCATTTCACTGATCGCGATCCCGCTCTCGCTGGCGATTACCGTGTTGGTGTTCAAGAGCATGGGGCTGTCGATCAACGTGATGACCCTGGGCGGACTGGCGATTGCGATCGGCGAACTGGTGGACGACGCGCTGGTGGACGTCGAAAACGTGTTGCGGCGCTTAAAAGAGAAGCAACCCAAGAGCGTGCCCGACATCATGCGGGTGATCGCTGCGGCATGCAACGAGGTGCGCTCCGGCGTGGTCGTGGCCACCATGGTGGTGGTGCTGGTGTTCGTGCCGCTGTTCGCTTTGCCGGGCATCGAAGGCCGGCTGTTCGCGCCGCTCGGGGTCGCCTATATCACCTCGATCTTGTCGAGTCTGGTCGTGGCGCTGACCGTGACCCCGGTGCTCAGCTTCTACCTGCTGCCGCGCATGAAGCAGATCGGGCATGGCGACTCGCAACTGGTGTCATGGCTCAAGCGCGGCGACCAACGCTTGCTGGAAGCGTCGTTCGGCCGTGCCAGGTGGATCATGGCCGTGGCGCTGCTCCTGCTGGTGGCGACGCTGGCCACGGTGCCTTACTTCCCGCGCGCCTTCCTGCCGGCCTTTAACGAGGGCACGCTGACGGTGTCGTTGCTGCTCAACCCCGGCACCTCGCTGGCCGAGTCGAACCGGGTCGGCACGCTGGCCGAGCAATTGATCGCGCAAGTGCCGGAAGTGAAAAGCGTCGGGCGCCGCACCGGTCGCGCCGAGCTCGACGAACATGCCGAGGGCGTCCATTCGAGCGAACTCGATGTCGATCTGAAACCGTCCAAGCGGGGGCGCGAAGCCGTGATGACCGACATCCGCGCCCAATTGGCGCCGCTGCCGGCGACGGCGACCGTGGGCCAGCCGATCTCGCACCGGCTCGACCATTTGCTGTCGGGCGTGCGCGCCCAGATCGCCTTGAAGCTGTACGGCGACGATCTCGACACGCTGCGCGGACAAGCGGCCAGCCTGCGCGAAAAACTCGATAATATTCCGGGCTTGACCGACCTGCAGATCGAAAAGCAGGTGCTGATCCCGCAAATCAAGGTGCGGCTCGACTATGGCAAGGCCGCCCAGTTCGGCGTCTCGCCGGGGACCTTGCTCAAGACGCTGGAAACCCTGACCGAGGGCGATACCGTGGCCCAGATCGTCGACGGCAACAAGCGCTTCAAGCTGGTGGTGCGCCTGCCCGACAGCGCGCGCGACACGCAGGGCTTGTCCAATATCCTGATCGACACGCCGCACGGACGCATCCCGCTGTCGCAGGTGGCCGCGATCGAGGAATCGGACGGTCCCAACCAGATCGGGCGCGAGAACGGGCGGCGCCGCATTGTGATCGCCGCCAATACCGACGGCTCGGACATGTCACGCATCATTGCCGATATCCGCAAGGTGGTGGCCGACAACCGTCTGCCGGAAGGCTATTTTGTGAGCCTCGAAGGCCAGTTCCAGGCCCAGGAGCAAGCCACCAAACTGCTCTCGGGCCTGGCACTGGTGTCGCTGGCGCTGATCTTCATGGTGCTGTACAGCCGCTACAAGTCGGTCAAACTGACCATGATCATCATGGGCAACATCCCGATGGCGCTGATCGGCAGCGTGATCGCGATGTGGCTGGCCGGCGTTTCGCTGTCGGTGGCCTCCTTGGTCGGCTTCATCACGCTGACCGGCATCGCCACCCGCAACGGCATCCTGAAAATCAGCCATTACATCAACCTGTGCAAGTTCGAGGGTGAAAGCTTCGGCCAGGCGATGATCGTGCGCGGTTCGCTCGAGCGCCTCACACCGGTGCTGATGACGGCGCTCACTGCCGCGCTGGCGCTGGTGCCGTTGCTGCTCTCGGCCGACGCGCCGGGCAAAGAAATATTGCATCCGGTGGCGGTGGTGATCTTCGGCGGATTGATCAGCTCGACCATCCTCGATTCGCTGCTCACGCCGCTGATGTTCTGGAAGTTCGGCGAGAAACCGTTGCAACAGCTGTTGCAAGACCAGAATGACGAAGTCTTTTGATGAATAACCCTCGCCCGGGCGAGCTACCCCGGGGCGTCTCCACTGTAAAGGAAAGTATCATGAAAAAACTGCTGATCGCTGCATCCATCGCCCTCTCCGCAGGCCTCGCGTTCGCCGACGGCGTGCTCAAACCCGACCATGGCGGCGTGATGACCGAGGCGGCCTCGGGGAACCGGGTCGAACTGGTCGCCGGGGCGGAACAACTGACCGTCTATCTGACCGACCATAGTGGCAAGCCGGTTGATAGCAAGGGTGCCAGCGGCGAAGTCACCATGCTGTCCGGCACGGAAAAAACCAGAGTCACGCTCACGCCGAGCGGCACCAACCAGCTGGTGGGCAAGGCCAAGGCAGGCGCCGGCGCCAAGGCCATCGTCAAGCTCGCACTGACCGGCAAACCCGCCGATCTGATGCGGCTGACTTTGAAATGAACAGGTCAGGTGCGCCCCGCCACAGCCAACTGGCTGAGCGCATCCAATACGCAAAACAGGTTGTGCGAGTGCTTATTTGGTGACACAATTATGACCATGGACAGATGACCGTAGGCATAATATGAGTGACAATCAAGTATCTAAATCTGAATTCAAGGCCAAAGCGCTCGAATTGTTCCGCCAGGTTGAAGCGTCGGGTCAAAGTTTAGTTGTGACCGATCACGGCAAACCGACTTTGGAAGTTCGTCCGTATCGCAGCAGCGAGCGCAATCCGCTTGAAATTCTGCGCGGCTCTGTAGTGCGCTACGACAATCCGACCGACCCAATTGCCGTTGACGAGTGGGCAGCTGCGCAATGATTGTTCTGGACACGCATGCGCTGGTCTGGTGGGTAACGGGCGATCCTGCACTGAGCAAGAAGGCAAGGGCGGAGATTGAACGAGAGCAGGCCGGTGGTGACATCATCATCTCGAGCATCTCGGCGTGGGAAATCGCGATGCTGGTCGAGCGCGAGAGATTGCTCTTGTCGATGGATGTAGGCAGTTGGCTCGCAACAGTTGCCGAAATAGATTCGGTACGATTCTTCCCGGTAGATGTGGAAATCGCGGTGAAGTCAATTGACCTTCCGGGTGAGTTTCACAAAGATCCAGCCGATCGCATGATTGTGGCAACCGCCCGCAGGTTGGCGGCGTCATTGGTGACGAAGGACGACAAAATTCGTGCTTATGCGCATGTGAAGACCGTTTGGTGAAGAGAGTCCCACGGCGAGATATGGGCCGAACAAGTGTATGTGTAGATTACAATACTGTAATGTTACTGTCAGATTCCCGTCGCCTTTTCCAGTTTACACTCCACACATTGACCATTGACCACAAGCAATAAGTAGCCATCCGATGAAACTATCCCGTCACTCCCGCTTCATGTCAGCATTGCTCGCGTTGGCGAGCATGTTGTTCATGCAGCTTGCGGTGGCGGGATATGTGTGCCCAAACATGCAAATTGCACAGGCAGTCAGTGCCATCGCGATGCAGGCAGCGGCCATCGATCATGCCGACATGGCCGGATGCGAAGGGTTGGACAGCGGGCAGCCGGCGCAGTGCAAGACCCAGGCCCAGATCGGCCAGCAGTCACTCGACAAACAGGATCCGCCGCGCGTTTCTCCTTTCGTCGCGCTTCCCTTGATGTTGGCAATTGCTTATCCCGATCTCGCCTACCGGACGCCTACCACCCAGCGTGAAGCGTCGCTAATGGCGCGTACCACCGCGCCGCCATTGTCGATCCAACACTGTTGTTTCCGAATTTAATTCTCCAGGCTGCTTGCTTATCCCCGTTGCGCGCCATGCGCGAACGGTATCTGCAGTAATTGCATCAGGCTGTCCTGGAGAAATACTATGCAACACGTTTTACGCGCCACTGTCCTTGCGGTGCTGCTGCCGATTGGCGTCACATACATTACCTCGCTTACCGCGCTTAGCGCGCATGCCGCGAATGCCAGTGCGCCGCTGCCGGGCGCCAGCGTCGAAAGCCTGCTCGCGCTGGCCAAGGAACATAATCCCGATTACGCGACCATGCGCCTTGAAGCCGACGCCGCCGTCGAGCGGATCGTGCCAGCCGGTGCCTTGCCCGATCCCACCTTGCGTGTGGAATTGCAGGACATCACCATGGGCGGCGAACAAAATCCCACCTTGCTGCCCAACCGGGTCGGCGCCACGCGCTACCTGGTGATGCAGGAATTGCCTTGGTTCGGCAAGCGCGACCTCAAGCGCGATATCGCAGCACTGGAAGCGGAAGGGGCCAAGGGGCGCGCGATGGGGAACTGGGCGGAGCTGTCGTCCCGCATCAAGGCCGGCTATGCCCAGTTTTATTACGTGCACCAGAGCACGAGCCTGAGCAGGGAAATTCTCGATTTGATGGCGCGCCTGGAACAAGTGGCGCAAGCGCGTTACGCCGGCGGCCTGGCGAACCAGCAGGATGTGATCCGCGCCCAAGTGGAACAAACCAACCTCAGGAACGAACTTGTTGCGCTCGAAGGCGAGCGGCGCATGATCCAGGCCCGCTTGAACATGCTGGTCGCGCGCCCGGCCGATGCGCCGCTGGCCGAACCCGAACGGCTGCGCGCGCTGCCGGCGCACCTCGACTATGCCGCACTGCAGGAGCGCGTGCGCAACCGCAACCCCCAATTATTCGCTGACGAAGCGCGCATCAAGGCCGCCGAAAAAACGCGGGCGCTGACCTACAAGAACCGCTTTCCCGATGTCGCCGTCGGTATCGCTCCCATGCAGTCGCGCAACTCGATCAAGGAATGGGAGTTGATGGTCGAACTGAGGATTCCCTTGCAGCAGTCGACGCGCCGGGCCCAGGAACGGGAAGCGGAAGCCATGTTGGCGGCCGCGCGCACGCGCAAGGAAGCCACCGCGAACCAGGTATTGAGCGATCTGGCCGAGGCGATTGCCGGAATCGACGCCGCCCGCAGCACGGAAACGCTAACCGCGACGAGCCTGCTGCCGCAGGCCGAATTGACCTACAAGGCGGCGCTGGCCAGCTATGAAACGGGCAAGGTGGATTTCGCCACCTTGCTCGACGCGCAGCGCCAGATCCTCCAGGCAAAACAAAACCGGATCAAGGCGCAGGCGGAA
>JANPCW010000365.1:0-5097 GCA_031431155.1 Janthinobacterium sp.
GGAGAACGCCTCAAGTTCGGCGGCGATTCGTACGTGTCGAACGCAGCCCTCAATGAACACGATACGCGCCTGGACCGTCACCCAGAGCGTCGAATTGATGAAGCGGTGTTGCTCGCGATGCGCATCCCGCAGTGAGCGGGCGATTCCTCCCGGCGCCCCACAAGACTGGTGCCAGTTGAATCCAGTTTATTGTCCGCGTCCAGGAGAAATTGACCATCCATAGGCCCGTCATCCGCATGAGTACATATCCAGGAATAACAAAAAGGCAAGAATCCGTTTTGATCATGCTAAGAATGAAGGCGCCATGGGTGGGGTCATCCCCGTAGAACTCGAGAAAAATCGCGAGCCCAGCACTCGTCCCCAATGCGAGGATCGCAATTAGGATGTGCAGGAACTTTACCGAGAGAAACTACTGAACATGCTCCGCAATCGTCCCCGAATTCATCGGCCAGCGAACCGCGACTAAGCTCGGCAGCATAGCGTCGGCCATGCGTTGGCGCTGGCGCGACCCAAGGCTAACAATCTAGGCTTTACCCTGCTTGAAGAGCGCCTCCGCGCGCTGGTTGATTTCCTCTGGCGTGAGATCCTCCCGGTGTGTGGCAAGAAACCAAACGTGTCCGAACGGATCTTCCAGCGTACCCGTCCGGTCGCCGTAAAACTGGTCTTGCACAGGCTTGACCGCCTTTGCCCCCGCGCTGACCGCCTGAGCAAACAGAACGTCCACATCCTGCACGTAGACATGCAATCCAACCGACGAGCCGCCCAGCGCGCGGGGACTGTGAAACGCGCCTTGTTCGCACGGGTCGGCCAGCATGACGGTTGAATCGCCGATCTTGATTTCGGCATGCCCAACCTCGCCGCCTGGAGCCACTAGACGGAACAATTCGACCGCATCGAACGCCCGCTTGTAGAATTGGATGGCGTCGGATGCGCCCGTAATCATCAGGTACGGGGTTACCGAGTGATACCCCTCTGGAATTGGCTTAACCGACATGATATTTCTCCTTGATTAATAACAACTGACCCATTTCCAACTGTTGCAGACGTTAGCGATAACCGCTGACGTCGGCCGGTTTTCCGGCATTTTGTACTTCGGTGACATACCTCCAGGCATCGGGCTGGCTGCCGTCGAGATCGGTGAACCCGTAGATTTTCGCCAACTGCCCGCTCGAGAGCGACTTGCCATTCCAGCGCGCCCGGTCCGGGTCTTGTGCCAGCGCAGCGACGGCCCGGCCGACGAACGCCGGGCTCTCGGAGATGGCGAAGTGGGGCATTTTAGTGATCGCGTCATGCCAATTCGATTCGGCAACGCCGTAGGCATCGAGCATGGCCTCGGATCGCAGCCAACCCGGCGTGAGCGACACGGCCGTCGCGTTGTAGGGGTGCAACTCGTGCGCCAACGCGAACGCCATTCGAAGGTTGGACGCCTTGACCAGATCGTAGAAGAAGGAGACCCGGTAGTTGGCCGCGTTGTACTCGGCAGTCCCGTCAGTGACTTCCACAACCAGGCCGCCCGGCGCGTCAATAAGCAGCGGCAGCGCGAAGTGGCTGGTGATGGCGTGCGTTTCCACGCCGAGTCGCAGCGTGCGCAGTCCGTAGTCGAGCGAGGATTCCCAGACTGACTTGTTCCACTCCATCTTGGTGGCGCCCCAGATATTGTTCACAAGAACGTGCAGGCAACCGTGTTCGTGCCTGATGCGGGCCACCAGGGCTGCCACTTCGTCCGGTACAAGATGGTCCACCTGAAGCGCGATGCCGCAGCCGCCGGCCTGATCCACGAGCGCCGCGGTCTGTTCGATCGTTTCCGGCCGCTTCATTTCAGATTGCCCGGACCGGGCCGTGCGCCCGGTGACGTAGACGGTCGCGCCGGCCGCGCCGAGTTGCACGGCGATCCCCCGTCCCGCTCCCCGAGTCGCTCCGGCGACCAAGGCAACCTTGCCTACCAGCGATGTCTTCATGCCCTGCCCCCTGTTGGCGCCCGCAACGTGGCGCGGCAATTGTTATTGGTTTGACGTCCGCGGCATGCGCTCGTTCGGCGAACCGCGCTTGCCGAACTTGAGGTGCGTCACCGTTGGCGCGGCGACCGTGCGCACCAGTTCGAGGCCGTGCAGGTCATCGCCGACAGCGTCGAACAAGCGCTCGCCGCTGCCAAGCAGGATCGGCACCAGATTGATCTCCATCTCGTCCACCAGGCCGGCAGCGAGGTACTGCTGGGCGGCGCCCGCGCCAACGGCGAGCGACACATCTTTACCGCCGGCAGCGCGCCGTGCCGGTTCCACCGCGTCGCGTTCGCCGCCGCCCGCACCCAAGCTGCGTACGAACCAATGCGGGCACCCATGTTCAAACTATAACGACCAAGCTCGAACTGATTTTTTTACGCGCAGCACCCACCGGGGACCGCCGGAGACCAAGGATCGGCGCGGCGCGGCGGACCTGCTCAGGCAACTAAGTGCGAAAAACTGAGGAAAATTCGCGGATTCGGGGAGTCCGATGTCGATTTCCCGCTTCGCCGAACGATTAGATCATGTCAACCAGCGCAATGGGATTCGACCCCATCGCCACCACCAAAGGAGAAATGATGAGCACCACCCAAACCACCATCTCAAGCACACTGATCCAACCGTATCTGTTTTTCGGCGGCCGCTGCGAAGAGGCGCTTGAGTTTTATCGATCAGCGCTGGGCGCGCAGGTAGATGCGGTCATGCGTTTCAAGGACAGCCCGGACCCACCACCACCCGGCGTGCTTCAGCCTGGCTTTGAAAACAAAGTCATGCATGCCAGCTTTCGCGTCGGCGGATCGACCCTCATGGCTTCCGACGGATGCAAAGAAGGTTCAAATTTCAGCGGCTTCTCGCTCTCGCTTTCCGTGCCGACGGAAGCCGAGGCTGAACGCGTGTTCGCCTCGCTCGCCGATGGCGGCCAAGTCCAGATGCCATTGGGCAAAACGTTCTGGTCACCATGTTTCGGCATGCTCACCGACCGCTTCGGCATCGGCTGGATGGTGATTGTCCTGCCTGCATCGTCCCAGTCCCATCAGTCCCAGTCCCAGTCCCAGTCCCAATAACTTGTAACTTGCGCAAGGAGCCATCATGACTGCAACTAAAAAAATCACGCCCTGCCTCTGGTTCAACTTCAATGCCGAGGAAGCGGTGAATCACTACATGCGCATTTTCGAGAAATCGAAGATTTTGCGAGTCTTGCATTATGGCGATGCGATGCCGGACCTCAAGGGCAAAGTTCTGCTGATCGAATTCGAATTGAACGGCCAGCAGTTCCAGGCACTCAATGCCGGCCCGCAGTTCCCGTTCACCGAGGCCGTTTCGCTGAGCGTCGATTGTGCGGATCAAGCTGAAGTGGACCAGCTATGGGCGCGCCTGTCGGAAGGCGGCAGCACTAGCCAGTGCAGCTGGTTGAAGGACAAGTTCGGCCTGTCGTGGCAGATCGTGCCGCACGCCCTGTTGACCATGTTGAACGACCCGGACGCCGCCAAGGCCACGCGCGTGATGCAAGCGATGATGACGATGAGCAAGATCGATATCGCCGCCTTGGAAAAAGCCCGCGATGCAAACTGAAACGAACCACCAAACGAAAGGAAGAATCATGACCACGACAAACACTGTTCGGCTGCACCGAGTGCTGACTGCAAAACCCGAGAAAGTCTATCGGGCGTTCCTTGATCCGGATGCGTTGGCGCGATGGCTGCCGCCGAATGGCTACACGGGCAAGGTGCATCACATGGACGCGAAGGTCGGCGGCACTTACAAAATGTCGTTCACGAACTTCACCACAGGCACCAGCATCTCATTTGGCGGTCAATACCGCGAACTGGCGCCGCAGGAACGCCTGCGCTACACAGATAATTTCGATGACCCGAATTTGCCGGGTGAAATTGAGCTGACGGTCACGCTGAAGAAGGTATCTGTAGGAACCGAGGTGACCATCGTGCAGGAAGGTCTACCGGATGTCATTCCATTGGAAGCGTGCTATCTCGGCTGGCAGGAATCGTTGCGAAACTTGGCGCGACTGGTCGAGCCTGAGATACCCGATTAGAGCCTGAGTTACCCGATTAGATTAACAAGGCGTCACACCATGAAAATGGAACACCACTGGCCGACGCGTTGCGCGACTGCGCTTGATCAGCGACTTCGCAAGCTTCTCAAGTCTGATCGGCCGCAACCATGCGATGAGGGCAACAATTAAATTGCGACAGGCCTTCAGGGCGTGGTTTTTTTCTGTGCCCGAATTGCCGTGCAATTCGCCTGTCGATCTAAATAAGATTTGGAAGGGGTTTGAGTCCCCTCCCAAATCGCTACGCGAAACCCCGGCCTACAGTCCGTGATATTCTCTGCGCGCCTTTCTTACGGACGGGGTTTCATCAGGAGTCAGATTTAGATGAATAAATTCATGGCGGATCCCCGCCTGGAATCAATATCGATGCCTCTTGACGGCAAGCGCATGATTTTTGGCGGGTTTCAAACCATGATTGAAGCGTGACAGCGCCGATTGCGCACATTGAGATGACCGGCAGGTGTCGGGCACTGAAACGCCACTCCCGAGAGAAGTAGCCGCTTCGGTGCTTCCATGAATTGCTTCTTCAAGCCGGGCCTGCCGTCATACGCTGGTCAACCAGACGCTCAGCAGTTCATTTTCTGCATCGCCTGCTGCATCTCTTCCGGGCTCACTTCGCGCATATGCGTGGCCACCGACCAATGATGCCCGAACGGATCTTCGAGCTGACCGTACCGGTCGCCCCAGAACATGTCTTCGACCGGCATGGTGATTTTCGCGCCGGCGGCCACGGCTTGCGCGACGGCCGCATCGACGTCCGCGACATAGAGATGGATCGTGACCGGCGAGCCCTTGAGTGCCTTCGGGCCGAACGATCCCCAGTCCGGGAATTCGTCGGTCAGCATGATGTGGGAGTCGCCGATCGTGATCATGGCGTGCAGCAGTTTGCCCTGTGGCCCGGGCAGGCGGAAGTCCTCTTTCGCATTGAAGGCCTTCACATAAAAATCGATGGCGCTGGCGGCCCCGCCGCAGACCAGGTGAGGGGTAATGGAACGCATGCCTTCCGGGATGGGCGGGACTCTCGGCATG
>JANPCW010000366.1:0-1524 GCA_031431155.1 Janthinobacterium sp.
TCGATGCGCGCCAGTTCGAGCGCCAGCGTCGGGGCGCCGCCAAGCAAGGCCACGAAGCCGGGCGCCACCCGCAACTCGCGGATTTCCTGGTAAGGATGGGCCATCGGCTCCAGCGTGCCGGTGGCAATGGTCAGGCGCGCCAGTTTGCTTACGCCCTTTTCAATATAGGTGCAGACGATCTCGTCGGCCGATCTAAAACCGTACATGGCAAGGCCGAAGTTCCAGTGCGGCGCGCCGAATTCGGCCTGCATCGGACACAGGGGCTGCGCGTGGTTGCCGAGCAGGCGGTACAGGTTCCACCAGCCGCTGCAGTCAGACACAAAGTGCAGGACCCCATCGGGCGACCATTCCGGCTGGCAAATCGATTCGGTGGCGCTCCCGGCGACCAGGCGCGGCTGGCCCGGCATGCCGTCGGGTTGCAGCTCGGCCAGCCACAACTCGGTACCTTGCCAAGGCATGCGCGGATGATCCCAGCACAGCCACGCCAGCGCGCTGCCGTCCGGCGACAAGCGCGGCGCCGCGTAAAAATCGCTGCCTTGCACCAGCACGGTTTCGCTACCGTCGATGCCAATGGCGCAAATCGTATTGACCGGATGGGCGTTCGATCCTTCGGTATGCTGTTCGCGCACGCTGATCAGGCGCTGGCGCTGACGGTCCAGCACGAAATCGGCGTGGCGCTGGGCGTTTGGCGCGGTCAACGCAACCGGTGCGCCGTCGCCGGCCTTGGCATAAATGCGGTTGTCGGCGAAATGAGAGAAATAAACCGTCGCGCCGGCCGCCGGAGCGCCGGCCGCCAGGTAGGCGCCACCGCCATATTCATGCACGCGGGTGCGGACATTGAAGGGCGCTGGCGTCAACTCCTGCAGCGCGGCGCCGCGCTGGCGCAACAAGGTATTGCGTCCCGCTTCGCTGGCGCGCCCGGCCAACCAATAGATGTCGGTGCCGTCGAGCGCCAGCTGCGACAAGGGAGCGGCGCCGGCGGCGACGCTGGCCGCGCCAATCGGTGAGGGCCATACGCCGCAGGCGGCAATCTGTTTGGATGTCATGGATTTTTCTCAGGATGACGGGCATTGGGGGCACGGCGCGCCCCGGGTATCGGTCGCTAGGGCATGATAGAGAATCGAACTGCAAAGATCCAGCCATACTTGACACGACCGCGCTTGTCCCGGGCACGCGGGGAGCGCGCTTTGCAGGATGACAAGATACGCGACTACAACACTATTGAATGCGATAATAGCGCCTTCCTCAAGATCGAGATCGGCCGCCATGTCACAATTTGCCCCGCTTCAGAACGACACATTCCTGCGCGCCCTGCTGCGCCAGCCTACCGACTACACGCCAGTGTGGCTGATGCGCCAGGCCGGACGTTACCTGCCGGAATATCGCGCCACGCGCGAGCGCGCCGGTTCTTTCCTGGGCCTGGCCAAGAATCCCGATTACGCCACCGAAGTGACGTTGCAGCCGATCGACCGCTATCCGCTGGACGCCGCGATTCTGTTCTCGGACATCCTGACCGTGCCTGAT
>JANPCW010000367.1:0-1999 GCA_031431155.1 Janthinobacterium sp.
AAAAAACCAAAACCCTTATATTTGATTGGTTTAGCTGCTACGGCGGCCGCGGCCGCCCGCCTTTGCATTCATCCGTTGCGTATTTGCCCATCCATGCCTATCCAAAAACCGATCAAGCATTTCCTCCAGTTTTCCGACTTCACGTTGCCGGAATATGACTATGTGATCGAGCGCGCGCACCTGATCAAGCGCAAGTTCAAGAACTATGAGATCCATCATCCGCTGATCGACCGTACCCTGGTGATGGTGTTCGAGAAAAGCTCGACCCGCACCCGCCTGTCGTTCGAGGCCGGCATGCACCAGCTTGGCGGTGCGGCGATCTACCTCAATACGCGCGACAGCCAGCTGGGCCGCGGCGAGCCGGTGGAAGATGCAGGCCAGGTGATGTCGCGCATGTGCGACATCATCATGGTGCGCACCTTCGGGCAAGACATCATCGAGCGCTTCGCGGCCAATTCGCGGGTGCCGGTGATTAATGGACTGACCAACGAGCATCACCCGTGCCAAGTGTTGGCCGATATTTTCACGTTCATCGAGCAGCGCGGCCCGATCGCCGGCAAGATCGTGGCCTGGATCGGGGACGCCAACAATATGCTCTATTCGTGGCTGCAGGCGGCCGAAGTATTCGGCTTCCACCTGCATGTGTCCACGCCCAAGGGCTACGACTTGGACATGGCGCTGGTCTCGACCGAGCGCTACACCTTCTTCGAGAACCCGTCGGATGCCTGCCAGGGCGCGCACCTGGTCAATACCGACGTCTGGACCAGCATGGGCTATGAAGCCGAGAATGCGGCGCGCCTGAAGGCGTTCGACGGCTGGATCGTCGACTCGGCCAAGATGGCGCGCGCGGCGCCCGACGCGCTCTTCATGCACTGCCTGCCGGCTCACCGCGGCGAGGAAGTCTCGGCTGAGGTGATCGACGGGCCGCAATCGGTGGTGTGGGATGAGGCGGAGAACCGACTGCACGTGCAAAAAGCCCTGATCGAATATCTCGTGCTGGGCCGGATCACGCAGTCCTGACCGACGCTCACAACAGCAGTTTGTCACTCCCTGCGAAATTGATCAAATTTAACCGAATTCAACCAACTGGAACGAGCATGAGCGATATTAAGAAAGTGGTCCTGGCCTATTCGGGCGGACTCGATACTTCCGTCATTTTGAAATGGCTGCAAGATAACTACCAGTGCGAGATCGTGACCTTCACGGCCGACCTGGGCCAGGGCGAAGAACTCGACCCGGCGCGCGCCAAGGCGATCAAGTTCGGCATCAAGCCCGAGAATATTTATATCGACGATGTGCGCGAAGAGTTCGTGCGCGACTTCGTGTTCCCGATGTTCCGCGCCAACACGGTGTACGAAGGCGAATACCTGCTGGGGACCTCGATCGCGCGTCCCTTGATCGCCAAGCGCCTGATCGAAATCGCGCGCGAAACGGGGGCCGACGCGATTTCGCACGGCGCCACCGGCAAGGGCAACGACCAGGTACGCTTCGAGCTGGGCGCCTACGCCCTGATGCCGGACGTGAAGATCATCGCCCCATGGCGCGAGTGGGATTTGCTGTCGCGCGAAAAGCTGCTGCAATACGCGCTCGACGCCGGCATCGAGATCGACATGAAGCACAAAAATGGCGGCGCGCCGTATTCGATGGATGCCAACCTGCTGCACATCAGCTTCGAAGGGCGCCACCTGGAAAACCCGAGCGCCGAAGCGGAAGAGTCGATGTGGCGCTGGACCGTCAGCCCTGAAGCGGCGCCGGACGCACCCGAATACCTGGACGTCGAATTCGAAAAAGGCGACATCGTGGCCCTGAACGGCACCCGCATGTCGCCAGCCACTGTGTTGACCGAATTGAACCGGATCGGCGGCAAGCACGGTATTGGGCGCCTGGACCTGGTGGAAAACCGCTACGTCGGCATGAAATCGCGCGGCTGCTACGAGACGCCCGGCGGCACGATCATGCTGAAGGGCCACCGGGCGATGGAGTCGATCACGCTCGATCG
>JANPCW010000368.1:0-2896 GCA_031431155.1 Janthinobacterium sp.
GTCACGACGGCGGTAGCGGTCCCTCGCAGAGCAAGATGGCGCTGAGCACCGCAGGTGCGAATAAGCGCAAAGTGAGGATAGATAACCGGCGCGCCGGTTGGCTAACTTCACCTATCCTGCCCCGCTCTCAGGATTCATTTATTGAACAAATCGTACCATCCAATAGTCGATATATCCTTTGTTTTAAAACAAAACAGGCGTAATTGGAACATTCAATATAGCGAATATGGCAAAACACCCTGACAATGAATCCCAATGAATCCCAATGAATCCCGATGAAGATATGAATGAACCTGATTGACGATTTCAATGAAGGCCAATGAATGCCAATGAAGAGTAAGGAATGCAAATGAAGGTCGATGAATGTAAATGAAGATTAATGAAGGCTGATGGAGGCTGATGAAGGTTAGTGAATTTCAATGAAGATCGATGAATCTGAATGGAGGCCGATGAACTTTAATGAATCCCGATGAACGTAAATTGGCTTCGACAGGGGCAAACAATTGCGTGATCAACTTCAATGGATGGACATGACATGGCAAATGCCTACCCGGACCAGCTTGGCCGGCGGTTCAAGCAAAAGTCGAAGCGAGGCAACATCAATCTGGTTGCGTTCCTGGCGATCCGGGATGATGTCACGGCGGCCCTGGAAGCCGGTTATTCGGTCAAGGCCGTATGGGCCGACATGCGGGAATGCCAACGCACCGGAATTGGATATGAGGTGTTTTTGCATTACGTGAACCGCCTGATTCGGCGTCCACGAGCGGATCATCCGGCAACCAGGGCTGGTCCTGAATGTTCGCCGAGCACCCCGTCAGACCGCGCCGCCGTCCGACCGAGCATCGCGCCTGATGGCACGACACCAACGCCAGCAAAAGCAATGACGCCGGCAGCACCGGCCGGCTTCACTTTCAACCCGGTACCAATGAAGAACGAGGAGTTATTCTGATGGCCAAAATTCACATGCTCTTGCAGGGCAAGGGCGGCGTCGGCAAGTCATTCATCGCCGCCACCATCGCGCAGTACAAGGAAAACAAGGGGCAAAAGCCGCTTTGCATCGACACCGATCCGGTCAATGCGACGTTCCACGGCTACAAGGCGCTGGATGTGACGCTACTCCAGATCATGGAAAACGACGAGATCAACCCGCGCAGTTTCGATACCCTGGTCGAAATGATGGCGACAAGCAAGGATGACGTCATCATCGACAATGGCGCCAGCGCGTTTGTGCCACTGTCCCACTACCTCATCAGCAACCGGGTGCCAGCCTTGCTGGCCGACATGGGACACGAATTGATCGTACACACGGTCATCACCGGCGGCCAGGCATTGCGAGGCACGGTGAGTGGTTTTGCCCAAATCACCAGGCTGTTTCCGCGTGAGGCGCTGTTCGTGGTCTGGCTCAACCCGTATTGGGGGCCGATCGAACATGAGGGCAAGTCGTTTGAGCAGATGAAGGCATACCTGGCCAACAAAGAGCGCGTGTCGGCGATCGCTCGCATTCCGCTCCTGAAAACAGAGACATATGGGCGCGACTTGGGCGACATGCTTCAAGCGCGACTGACCTTCGCTGAGGCCCTGGCAATGGCATCGCTGACAATCATGACGCGGCAGCGGCTCCAGATGGTGAAAAGACAGCTTTTCGACCAACTCGATTTGGCAACGGTGCTGTGATGGCTGACCAAGTGGAAGAACTCATCAAAGAGATTGCCGAAAAACACGGCATCACCGTTTCGCGCGACGATCCGATCCTGATCCTAAAGACGATCAACAACCGCCTGATGCAAGACAGCGCCAGGGTCCAGCAAGTCCAGCTCGACCAGTACAAGGAAGAACTGGAAGCGTTGTCGCTGCGCTGGGGAAACGACGCCAAGGGAAAGTCCGAACGTATACTGGACGCCTCGCTGGCGGCCGGCAAGGACGCGATGTGGCAAACCATGCAGGAAGGAGCCGGGACAATGGCAGCTTCCGTGCGGGCTGAAATCGACGATGCACTGCCCGGCATGAGGGCTTCGATCCGGGATGCTCGCCGGGTCAGCATGCTCAATGTGCTGGCGTCATGCATCACGCTGCTTGCTGCGGCAGTTGCCCTGTGGGCGACACGTCAGTAAAGAAAATACACAGGCTATTGTGTTTCGTTGGCGGCGCAAAAACCCAAGAATTTAATGACTCATAGACAAGCTTGAAGCGGCAACAGATCCATGCAAGACGCGAGCAAGAGACGACGATCCAAAAAGTGATTGGCCGGCCACGGGTCATCCAACAACACCTGCTGCCGATCAATTCCGGCCGGTCGCGCTTCCCATGAGCGGAAGTTTAATAGCTGGGGCGAGCAACGCCGGGCCGAAGCTTATTGAAGTGCTTCGTCGAGTTTTTACAGCTCCGACCGAACTCATTGTTCTTGCGGAGACACTACAATGGCGCGCATTTGACTTCTCCGAGTGCAGCCCGGCAAACGTGCCGCTCAAGCGACGGCGACGGCTGCCATCGGCCGCCTTGCGCGATGAAGCGACTACTCGCATCAACGACGACCGTGTCGTCCATCTTGAGTTCACCGGCGAGAAGGTCCGCGCGCGCAAAGTTCTGGCGCTCAAACCCGCGGCGGTCCAATCTGCCCTCGCCGTCAAATGTGAGCATTTCATACACGATCCGGGCGATGCCTATTGGAACCCGATCGCGAAGCTCAACGATAGCTTCCACCATACGCACGCGCTGGCTGGCGAAACGCGGCAGGCGGTCGCTTTCGGGATCATCGAGCATGGTCGTAAACTTCGTGCCGGATAACCGGTACAGGGTGTCGTCCTGATCAACAACGAATATCCGGATTGAGTATGTCACGGCAAGTGCTCCTTCGCTTCCAAGCTCAACGGCATGTTAGCGGCTTTGCAAATGCGCC
>JANPCW010000369.1:0-2176 GCA_031431155.1 Janthinobacterium sp.
CTTGTGCAGGCGATTCATTTCGCTCGCATGCATGGCGTTGAGCTTGCGCCGGTAGCGCGACAGCAGGCGCAGTTCGCGCAAATCCTGAGGTGGAATGAAGCTGCCGCGCACCAGGCCGAAGCGTGCCAGCACGGCCAGCCATTGCGAATCGCTCATGTCGGTCTTGCGTCCGGGAACATGTTTGACGAAATGGGCGTTCACGACCCAGGCTTCGATGCCGGCCCGTTCGATGTGGCTGTACAGGGAGTCGGGTAGCTGGACGCGGTTGCCCGCGCCCAGCCCCCTCAGAACCGTGCGTGCAAGTTTCCCCGCACACGGCTCAAGCCCCTACAAAGGCATCTTTCGACACCCGGTTACACAAATTCATTATCGGCGTGCTGCTAATTCCTACGGCAATTGAGATGATACATTTGAAGGTTGCTTGCCGCATCCGTTCCGCCGCCTGTCAGTTTCACAATGTGGCGAACATCCCACGGTGTGCTTTTTGTGATGGACTTCTGACAGTCTGGACACAAGCGGTCTTGCCTTAGCCAGACACGGTAGAGCTTCACTCGACCACGTCCTGAGTTCAGCATTTTCTTGCCCCATCGGGTTTCGAAATACTGCTCCCATTGTGGATCGTGCGGATTGGCTGCAGCCTTAATCTTGATATGCCGTTTTATTGGAGTATCCGATTCAAGCAGCAAGATGCGTTCCCTTTTCGTGCCATCCTCTTTTTCTTCTGTTGCGGTAAATACCCAGTGCCGGTGGCCTCTGGTTTTGAAATATCTCTTCTTAACCCATCGGACTCCTTTTTTCGGGTGCCTTCTTACCGCCCATCGCCATAGCATTGACCAGACCTTGGCATCCACCCAAGCAAAGGTTTCCTTGGCGACTACATGACTGTGGTAATTCGCCCAACCCCGTAAAATGGGATTGAGCAGCCTTATCAGGTTCGCCTGTTTAGCCGTCTTGTTGGCCTTGATGACTTCCCGGATTTTGTCAAGATGCGCTTTGACGTTCGCTTTCGACGGCTTCATCAAAAATTTGCCGCTGTACTTGCGAATATTCCAGCCGAGAAAGTCAAACCCATCCTTGATGTGTGTTATTTTGGTTTTTTCCGGCGATAGGACTAGCCCGCGTTCCGCCAGAAATTCGACCACTACGGGTTTGACCTCATGTTCCAGCCATCCTTTCGAGTTGCCGGTAATAATGAAGTCGTCCGCATAACGCACCATATTCATTTTCAGACCTGTTTGCTTCGCTCTCGGGAATTTCTCCGCGAGCCTCGCTTCGAGGCCGTCCAGTGTCATATTGGCCGCCACCGGTGAAATAATGCCCCCTTGCGGGGTGCCGGCGTCAGTAGGGAAGAGCTCGTTTTGATACACAAATCCCGCCTTTAGCCATTTCTTTAGGACCGCCGTGTCCGTAGGGATATTAGCGATCATCCAGTCATGGCTGATTTTGTCGAAACAGCCTTGGATGTCGGCCTCCAGCACCCATTCCGCGCTTGGTTTTCTCGCCAGAGCAGTGAAGCATTGTTCTCCTGCATCGGCGGTTGAGCGTTCCGGCCTGAACCCATAGGAATTCAGATCGGCGGTGGTTTCCGCAATGGGTTCCAACGCCAGCAAATGTAGCGCTTGCATGGCGCGGCACTTCATCACGGGTATGCCGAGCGGCCTCGTCTTTTTGCCATTTTTCTTCGGAATGAAGACTCTCCGAAGCGGAAGAGGCGAATAACCCCGCCTCTTCAACGACGCAATCGCGTTGATCTTTGCCACCGGTGTTTTCCATGTGATCTTGTCAACGCCGGGGGTATTCTTGCCTTTGTTTGAAGTCACCCGCTTGACGGCTAATGCTTTGCCGCTGAACGAGTGGGTCAGCAACCATTGCAGGGCTTTCGCCCTGTTATGTTTGCCGGCCTGTACAGCCTTCACTATACGTGTCTGCAGCCGTCTTACTTGACGCTGGACGTCGGCCCAATTGATGCCGTTCCATGTCACGCCGGAAGGTGCACACGCCCGTGTTGCGGCATTCATTTGCTTTCCTTCCGTTAAGTTGGTTCCACAAACTCTCTGGTGAAGAGAGACCATAAGGAAGTCTGCCCGCTTTCGCGTGGAGTGATGTTTCAACTCCTATCCGCCCCATTACAGAACGGCATTCGCTTTTTCCTCGATCCTGTGCCCGCACCGCCATA
>JANPCW010000370.1:0-1940 GCA_031431155.1 Janthinobacterium sp.
GCTCAAGGTCAACGCCAATGCAAGCGGCGGTATCGAGCAGACGATCGTGCTGCAAAATGTTGACTTGACCCTGACGGGTGCTCTGATGACTGACCAGGCGATTATTCAACATCTGCTAACCAATGGCAAACTGATCACCGACTGATACCCTAAAGGCAATACCGAAAAAAGGGTAGATCACTTGTAGTTGCCTGCCCTTTTCCTACCCCCGGCAACGCGCAAATAGTAACCATTGCACCGGCACATCGAACAAAAGCGAATTCTCGCAGCGCCGTTGTCTCACCTGAATTGCTGGTTTGCAGCACCCCCGATCAGGCCGAATGTTCGCCAGGGCGCCTCCAAAAACAATTTGTTGCGATGCCGTATAATTTTAGAGCCAGCCAAGGCCCGAGCGCCTCCAATTGCTATTGAAAGTAACAAATGAACGACACCGTGAACCAACAAGCCATGTCCAAAACCGAACAGCAGTTGCGCGAGATCCTGGCGCGCCGGATCATGATCCTTGATGGCGCGATGGGCACGATCATCCAGCAGTACCAACTGAACGAAGAGCACTACCGGGGCGGGCCAAACGGCCGCTTCGTGGACTTCGCGCCACCGGCCGGCAGCGGCGCGCGCGAGCTGTTCGTCAAGGGCAACAACGAATTGCTGACCCTGACCCAGCCCCACATCATCCAGGAAATCCACGAGCGCTATCTGGCCGCCGGGGCCGACCTGATCGAAACCAACACCTTCGGCGCGACCTCGATCGCCCAGGACGACTATCACATGGGCCACCTGGCCTATGAAATGAACGTGGCCGCCGCCAGACTGGCGCGCGCCGCCTGCGACAAATACACCAGCGCCGACAAGCCGCGCTTCGTGGCCGGCGCGCTGGGGCCGACGCCCAAGACTGCCTCGATTTCGCCGGACGTCAACGACCCGGCGGCGCGCAACATCACTTTCGATCAGCTGGTGGCTGCCTACCTCGAGCAGACCCGCGGCCTGGTCGAAGGCGGGGCCGACGTGCTGCTGGTCGAGACGGTGTTCGATACCCTCAACTGCAAGGCCGCTCTGTTTGCGATCGACCTGTATTTCAACCAGAACAAGCAGCAGACCCGGTTGCCGATCATGATTTCCGGCACCGTCACCGACGCGTCCGGCCGGATCCTGTCGGGCCAGACCGTGCCGGCCTTCTGGAACTCGGTGCGGCACGCCCGGCCGCTGACGATCGGTTTGAATTGCGCGCGGGGCGCCGCCCTGATGCGCCCGTATGCGGAAGAACTGTCGAAGATCGCAGACACCTTTGTCTGCATTTATCCGAACGCCGGCCTGCCCAACCCGATGAGCGACACCGGCTTCGACGAGCTGCCGGCCGACACGTCGTCGCTGCTGCGTGAATTTGCCGACAGCGGCTTCATTAATATCGCCGGCGGCTGCTGCGGCACCCCCCCCGCGCATATCAAGGCGATTGCCGACATGCTGGCCGACACCGCGCCGCGCCAGGTGCCGGCGGTGCCGCACGCGCTGCGCCTGTCCGGCCTGGAGCCGTTCACGGTCGACGACGACTCGCTGTTCGTCAACGTCGGCGAGCGCACCAATGTTACCGGCTCGAAAGCGTTCGCGCGCATGATCCTGAACGAACAGTTCGACGAGGCGCTCTCGGTGGCGCGCCAGCAGGTCGAAAACGGGGCCCAGGTGATCGACATCAACATGGACGAGGCGATGCTCGACTCGGTCGCCGCCATGACGCGCTTTTTGCACCTGATTGCGTCCGAGCCCGACATATCGCGCGTGCCGATCATGATCGATTCCTCCAAATGGTCGGTGATCGAGGCCGGGCTCAAGTGCGTGCAGGGAAAATCGATCGTCAACTCGATCTCGATGAAGGAAGGCGAGCAGGAATTCATCCGCCAGGCCCGCCTCTGCCGCAGTTACGGCGCGGCCGTGATCGTGATGGC
>JANPCW010000371.1:0-4452 GCA_031431155.1 Janthinobacterium sp.
CGCCGTGCTTGTGTGCGATCGCCGCAATTTTTTCAAGGTCGGTGATATTGCCCAGTGGGTTGCCGATCGACTCGACGAATATCGCCTTGGTTTTCGCGTCGATCAAGGCCTCGAATGTCTCCGGTTCGCGGCAGTCGGCAAAGCGGGTTTCAATCCCGAACTGGGGCAGCGTGTGCGCGAACAGGTTATAGGTGCCGCCGTAGAGCGTCGATGCGGACACGATGTTGTCGCCGGCCTCGGCGATCGTCATGATCGCATACGTGGTGGCGGCCTGGCCGGATGCCAGCGCCAGCGCGCCGATCCCGCCTTCGAGCGCTGCCACGCGCTGCTCGAGCACGTCCTGGGTCGGGTTCATGATGCGGGTGTAGATGTTTCCCGGCACCTTGAGGTCGAACAGGTCTGCGCCATGCTGGGTATTGTCGAAGGCGAAGGAAGCGGTCTGGTAAATCGGGACGGCAACTGCCTTGGTGGTCGGATCGGGCGCGTAGCCGCCGTGTACTGCAATGGTGTCAAGTTTCATGCTGCCTCCGGGCGCGCCGCATCGCGGTCACGCTGCAATAAGGTGGGTGAACGTTAATCGCTTGCCGCAGCGGACCATCATCACATTGGTTGGTTGGCGCCGCGTTGCAGCAATCGAAATGCAAATGGCGATAACACGCTGAAATGATAGCAAAAACGTACTATGTGCAACGGTTGTGTGCAATCTCCTTTCAAAAGCGCGCGTTGCGCCTATCGTTAAAGTACCCCGGACAGGACAGCAGCATGCCGATCATGGCAAGATTGCGGTCCGTTTTTGTTCACTGAAAGGCGCGTTCAGGTAGAGTTAAGAAATACCCCCTGGCAGGAAGTGCGTTGGGTATCGTTTGCAGGCAATTTGCTGCAGATGGCATCGAGTTGCGAACGTCCTTTCTGAAAAACCGCCTGGTGTTTGCCGTCCTTATTCCATTCGGTCAATTTTTTCCCCATACGCTCCAATGCGGTGCGATTGCGTTCATAGAACGCATTTTCGGTAGCGCCGAGTTCACGCAACACGCTATGCACCGCTTTTTCGATCCGGGCGTCATCAGTGGGGTTTAGTTCGATCAGGCTATTGACGTAACTTGCGCCCCATTGCAGGCGCGTCGCCGGGCCCTTGGCAGCGCCATACGCCTGCTCATACCAATTGAGCGCGGCTACCTTATCGCCGCGCTTCTTGGCATTCGCGCCAAGTGTGGACATGAAGTAGTACGGCGAATGCGAACGCTTGAGCTCAGCCTTGAGCAAAACATCGGAATCATTGAGTAAACCGGCGTCGCTCAGCGCGTGGGCGGCCGCGTTCACGACCGACTGGCGCTCGTAGGCATCGGTGGTTGCCTGATCAATTTGATTGACACGTTTTCTTACCGCTTCCTGCAGCTTGCTGTCCGGTTTGGCATTGTCCAACTGTGCCAACGCGACTTGAGCGGCCAGCGCACCGAGCCGGTCAGTCTTGGACAATGTGTTGTCATCGGCCAGTTCGATCAGGGCGGCGCTCCATGGACGAGTCAGTTTGCTGCGGGATTCCGATTTGGCTGCTGTTAAAAAGTTGACTAACTCAGATGGCGCGCCTGTCAGCAAGTCGATATTGTCGCGTGCCAGACGAGGATCGGACAGTGCTTTGATCACTTTTTCGGTCGCAACACGCTTATCGATGCTCAGCACAGCCTGGCCGGGCTTGGCGGTAGCGCTGGCTAGCAGCGCCTTCAAATATAGGCGTGTCGCACTAAAACCGCTTGGACTGAGCCCAGACAGACGCAACAAGGTGGTCGCTAAATCTTTCCCATCGACCAGCTTTTGCTCAGGATCATCCCAAGAATAATCGGCTAACAGGCTCCAGTCCTCCACGCTCAATTTCTTGCTGCCTGCCAAAGCCAGCTTCAGGGTGTCCTGCACCGACAGGCTGGTGTTCATCGCCAGCGTCAACACCTTCACATAACGTTCAGAGTCGACCTCACCGGGCAAGCGGGCGATTTCGCTAGCGTCCGGTTTGAACAGAATCATGGTGGGATAACCGCGCACTTTGAAACGCGCCCCCAGCTTTTGCGCGCCCGGGGTGTCGCCGTCCAGATAGACCGGCACAAAATGGCGCGATTTATCAATGAAATCCTGACGATTAAAAATCGTTGCCTTTACCTGATTGCATGGTGGGCACCAGACCGCACCCCAGTATAAGAATAGCGGTTTGTTGCTCGCTTTTGCCAGGGCAAACGCGGCATCCACATCGTTATCTTTGCGCCAGTCTATGCCCGCCTGTGGTGAAGCTGAACCAGCGCTGGCAGCGTGATTGGCAGCCAGGACCGGAGTCGCTTGTGCGGCAAGAAACAAAACGCTGGCAATCAAGGAACGGAGAATTTTCATGGTGGAACATTGGCCAGGGTTTCGCATTGAGCGGTTCATGCCATGCATCCATAAAACGTTATCTTATGAAACATGCATTTGTCCTCATAATAATACTCTATCGAGCCACTGCCTTACTGCTTGCCCGGCTGGTAGATCTGATCAAACACGCCGCCATCGGCAAAATGCGCCTTCTGTGCCTTGATCCAGCCGCCTGCCACTTCATCGATGGTAAACAACTTCACTTTCGGATATTGCGCCGCATATTTCTTCACCGCGGCAGCGGCCGTCGGACGATAGTAGTGCTTGGCGGCGAGCTCCTGCCCTTCCTCGCTGTACAGATATTGCAGATAGGCTTCTGCCAGCCTGCGGGTGCCGCGCTTGTCGACCACCTTGTCGACCAAGGTGATCGGTGGCTCGGCCAGGATGCTGACCGACGGCGCGACGATTTCAACCTTGCCCGGGCCGAGTTCCTTGATGGCCAGCAATGCTTCGTTTTCCCAGGCCAGCAACACATCGCCGATGCCGCGCTCGACAAAGGTCGTGGTGGCACCGCGCGCGCCGGAATCGAGTACCGGGACATTCTTGTAGAGCTTGCTGATGAATTGCTTCGCGCTCGCTTCGCTGCCGCCGGGCTGTCGCAGCGCATAACCCCAGGCCGCCAGGTGGTTCCAGCGCGCGCCGCCCGAGGTTTTCGGATTCGGCGTGATCACGGCGACGCCGGGCTTGACCAGGTCGTTCCAGTCCTTGATGCCCTTCGGATTGTCCTTGCGCACCAGGAACACGATGGTCGAGGTGTACGGCGAGCTGTTGTGCGGCAAGCGTTTTTGCCAATCTTTCGCGAGCAGGCCGCGCTCGGCGATCGCATCGATGTCATAGGCCAGCGCCAGCGTGACTACATCGGCCTCCAGGCCGTCGATCACGCCGCGCGCCTGCTTGCCCGAGCCGCCATGCGACTGCTTGACCTTGAGCTGATCGCCGGTCTTGGCTTTCCATTGTTTGGCGAACGCCGCATTGAAATCCTGATACAGCTCGCGCGTCGGGTCGTAGGAGACATTGAGCAGCGAAACCTCGGCCGCCTGGGACAAGCAGGCAGACAAGGGGACAATGAGTGCGGCGAGCAGCGCCGACAGGATAATTTTCGTGGATGACATTGGCAATTTCTCTGCATGGTTCGTTTTTCGGAACTTGCAGAGTAATGCGGCAGGCGTGAATTGCGAACGAATGCTTTCGCCCTTTCATATGCGGATTTTGCATATCGAACCAGGGTAGCTACTGACCGCAGCCCCGGGCAAACTCCGCGATGAATGCCTCGGCTAGGCAGGCGACAGGTCGTTGACCGCCCTCTTGCAACGTTCGATCGCCTCGTCGATCGCAGTTCCCGGTTGCCGGGAAAACAGGGCTGGGTGCACCTCGCCGCTCAACGCGCCGATCGCCGAATTGCAGATCAAGGCCAGCCTGGCCCGTGCGGTTTCGCTCGCCGATTCGGGCAAACATTCCGCCAGCACCGCGTGCCACGATGCCAGGTCCGCGGCGCAGGCCCGAAAATGGGCCAGCTCGTTTAACAACAAGGTCGACTCATCGGCCGAGAGAACTTCGTCCCTGCGCAATTTTTCATAATAGCTCTGGATATCGATCATGATCTGGGTCTCCGAAAGGGCGGTCAGCTCAGGTTTTCAAGGCGGATCTTGGTCACGCTGCCAACCACCGTCGACAAGTCTTCCATCTTCAGGATCGCCGCCACCACATTTTTTTCCTGGGTCTGGTGGGTCAGCATGATGATGTCGGTCTGGGTCTCGCCTTCGGCCGGTTCCTTTTGCAGCATGGCGTCGATCGAGATGGTGGCGTCGGCCAGGATGCGGGTCAGGTCGGCCAGCACGCCCGACTGGTCCGCCACGTGCATGCGCAGGTAATAGCTGGTGGTGATTTCGGACATCGGCAAGATGGCGATATCGGTCATCGAATTTGGCTGGAACGCCAGGTGCGGCACGCGGCATTCCGGGTCGGCCGTGGCCAGGCGGGTGATGTCGACCAGGTCGGCGATCACGGCCGAGGCGGTCGGCTCGGAGCCTGCGCCCTTGCCGTAGTAGAGCGTCG
>JANPCW010000372.1:0-2213 GCA_031431155.1 Janthinobacterium sp.
ACCCGTAAATACCTCGGCGACGTGGAACGGTTGCGACAAAAAGCGCTGGATCTTGCGTGCCCGCGAAACTGCCAGTTTATCCTCGGGGGACAGTTCGTCCATGCCGAGAATGGCGATGATGTCGCGCAATTCCTTGTAGCGCTGCAGCGTTTGCTGCACTGCGCGGGCGACGTTGTAATGTTCTTCGCCGACCACCAGCGGATCGAGCTGGCGCGAGGTCGAATCCAGCGGATCCACGGCCGGATATATGCCCAGGGCAGCGATGTCGCGCGACAACACCACGGTCGAGTCGAGATGCAGAAAAGTGGTGGCTGGGCTGGGATCGGTCAAGTCGTCCGCAGGCACATACACGGCCTGAATCGAAGTGATGGAACCCACCTTGGTCGAAGTAATGCGCTCCTGCAAACGGCCCATTTCCTCAGCCAGTGTCGGCTGATAGCCCACCGCGGAAGGCATGCGGCCCAGCAGCGCCGACACTTCGGTTCCGGCCAGCGTGAAACGGTAGATGTTGTCGACGAAAAACAATATGTCGCGGCCTTCGTCGCGGAATTTCTCCGCCATGGTCAGGCCGGTCAGCGCGACGCGCAGGCGGTTGCCCGGCGGTTCGTTCATCTGACCGAACACCATGGAGACTTTCGACTCGCCGATGTTGTCGAGCTTGATGACGCCGGCTTCCGCCATCTCATGGTAGAAGTCGTTGCCTTCGCGGGTGCGCTCGCCCACGCCTGCGAACACCGACAAGCCGCTATGTTGCGTCGCGATGTTGTTGATGAGTTCCAGCATGTTCACGGTCTTGCCGACACCGGCGCCGCCGAACAGGCCCACTTTACCGCCCTTGGCGAACGGCGACACCAGGTCGATCACCTTGATGCCGGTTTCGAGCAATTCCACCGAGGGTGAAAGCTCGTCGAACTTCGGTGCAGCCTGGTGGATCGCGCGACGCTCGTCCGTTGGTATGGGACCGGCATCGTCAATCGGCCGGCCTAGAACGTCCATGATGCGACCAAGAGTTGCCTTGCCGACAGGCACGCTGATGCCCTTGCCGGTACCTTTGACCGCCATGCCGCGGCGCAAGCCATCCGAGGATCCCATCGCGATGGTGCGCACGATGCCGTCGCCGAGTTGTTGCTGCACTTCGAACGTCAGCCCTTTTTCGGCGAACTTCGACGTGTCATCGATCAGCGTCAACGCATCGTAAACCCTTGGCATCGCTTCGCGCGGGAACTGAATATCGACCACAGCGCCTATGCACTGGACGATTTTTCCCTCACTCAACACAGCACTCATCGTGTTTCCTTTCGACTTGAATCGTTAAATTCTTTTGTGTGCGTGCAGGTCAACCGACCGCTGCCGCACCACCAACAATCTCGGAAAGTTCCTTGGTAATCGATGCCTGGCGCGCCTTGTTATAGGTGAGCTGCAGTTCGTCGATCAGGGTCTTGGCATTGTCCGATGCCGATTTCATCGCCACCATGCGCGCGCTCTGCTCGGACGCCATGTTCTCGGCCACCGCCTGGTATATCAGCGCTTCGACATAACGCAGCAGCAGTTCATCGATGACCGCGCGCGGATCCGGCTCGTAAAGATAGTCCCAGGAATGCGCTTGCGGATCGGCCTGCATGCGTTCCTTGGACAAAGGCAGCAATTGCTCGACCGTGGGTTCCTGCTTCATCGTATTGACGAAACCGGTGTAGAACAAATACACGGCGTCGATTTGTCCGGCGCTGTACGCATCGAGCATGACTTTCACCGGGCCGATCAGCTTGTCGAGACGGGGCGTATCGCCAAACTGCACGACATGCGAAACGACTTTGGCGCCCAGCCGGGTCAGAAAGCCGAAACCCTTGTTGCCGATCGCCGTCGCCGTGATTTTCTTGCCCTGGCCCTCGAATTCCTTCAGTCTCGCGAGCAACAGACGCAGGATATTGGTGTTCAACCCGCCGCACAGCCCCTTGTCGGTCGTGACGACGATGACGCCTATCGCGCCCGCAGCGTTGCTCGTCCGCAGAAACGCGGGCTTGTACTCCGGATTCGCGCGCGCCAGGTTGGCGGCAATATTGCGTATCTTGTCGCCATAGGGCCGCGCGGCACGCATGCGTTCCTGGGCCTTGCGCATTTTGGACGCCGCGACCATTTCCATCGCCTTGGTGATCTTGCGCGTGTTTTGCACGCTCTTGATCTTGGTGCGTATTTCTTTTGTGCCGGCCATGTTT
>JANPCW010000373.1:0-2758 GCA_031431155.1 Janthinobacterium sp.
CCGCCAGCTTCCAGCACCATCAGCGACGTCGAACGCGACCTTGGCGTGGCGAAGGAAACGCTGCGCGTTTGGGAGCGGCGTTACAATTTCCCGCGGCCAGTGCGCGATAGCCATGGAGAACGGGCCTATCCTGCCGACCAACTGGCCAAGTTGCGCCAGGTGAAGCAGCTGCTCGACCTTGGCCATCGGCCCGGCAAGATCATTCACCTGGAACCGGAACAACTGCAAGTGCTCGCAGCGCAACACCCATCGGTGGGCGCTGCCTTGGCGGCCGAGCACGACCTGCACGGTTGCCTCGACCTGATCAAGGCGCACCGGATGGAGGCACTGCGCAGCACGCTGTCGCAGGCCGTGCTCGTGATGGGATTGCGCCGTTTCGTGATCGAGCTGGTCGCTCCCTTGACGGTGCTGGTGGGCCAGGCCTGGGCCAGCGGTCAATTTGCGGTGTTTCAAGAGCACCTGTACACGGAGTCGTTGCAGGTGGTGATGCGCAGCGCCATTGCTTCGATTCCGCAGCAGCGCGACGGCCACGCCAGGTTGCCCCGCATCGTGCTGACCACCCTGCCCCAGGAACGGCATGGCCTGGGGCTGTTGATGGCCGAGGCGCTGTTCGCGCTGGAAGGCGCACATTGCATTTCCCTAGGCGTGCAAACCCCACCGATCGAGATCGTGGAGGCGGGCAAGAGTCAGCGCGCCAATATCATTGCGCTGTCGTTTTCGCGCTCGATGAATCCGCGTCAGGCGCTTGACGGCCTGGCCGAGCTGCGCGCCGGCCTGCCCGAAACAATTGAAATATGGGCCGGCGGCAACTGCGCCGCCCTGCGCAAGCGCCAGCCTGGCTACGCCCGCACACTCGAATTGGACGATATCGCGGCCGCCATTGGCCACTGGCGCGAAGGCCAGCGGGGCTCTGAAACATTACCGGACGCACAGTAGCCGGCAAAACCGGCTTCCGGCTCTGTTAAAATACGCGAGAAAATTCCTCGTGCCAGCGCTGCTGTGCATGTGCTGCATGCGCCGTATGCGCCCCCAACCCCACGCCAATGTTTAGTTTCTTCAAGAAAAAACCACCGGTACCCGAGATTGCACCACCAGCGCCCGCCGAGCTTGCCCCGGCGCCGCCAGTGCCCGTAACGACTGCGCCAGCACCGCAAATGAGCGCGCCAGCGGCGATCCCGCCGGCGCCGGCAGTATTGGTGACTGCCCCCGAGCCTGACCTGCCGACCGAAGCCGAGCAAAAGAAATCGTGGATGACGCGCCTCAAGGCCGGCTTGTCCAAGACCTCATCGAACATCAGCCTGTTGTTCGTGGGCGCCAAGATCGACGACGATCTCTACGACGAGCTGGAAGCGGCGCTGCTGATGGCCGACGCCGGTATCGAGGCCACCGCCCACCTGCTGGACGCGCTCAAGAAGAAGGTCAAGGAAGACAAGTTGCTCGATGCCGCAGCCGTCAAGACGGCGCTCAAGCACTTGATGGTCGAGCTGCTGGCGCCGCTCCAGAAACCGTTCGAGCTGGGCCGCCATCAACCGCTGGTCATCATGATCGCGGGCGTGAACGGCGCCGGCAAGACTACCACCATCGGCAAGCTGGCCAAGCACTTGCAAGCGCATAAGCAATCGGTGCTGCTGGCTGCGGGCGACACCTTCCGCGCTGCGGCGCGCGAACAATTGATGGTCTGGGGCGAGCGCAACAATGTGACCGTGATCTCGCAAGAGTCGGGCGACCCGGCCGCCGTCGCGTTCGATGCGGTCCATTCGGCGCGCGCACGCGCGGTCAACGTCGTGATGGTGGACACGGCCGGGCGCTTGCCAACCCAGTTGCACTTGATGGAAGAGCTCAAGAAAATCAAGCGCGTGATCGGCAAAGGAATGGACTCGGCGCCCCATGAAATCTTGCTCGTCATCGATGGCAACACGGGCCAGAACGCGCTGGCCCAGGTCAAGGCCTTCGACGATGCCCTGAACCTGACCGGCCTGGTGATCACCAAGCTCGATGGCACCGCCAAGGGCGGCGTGCTGGCCGCGATTGCCCGGATCCGCCCGGTGCCGGTCTACTTTATCGGCATCGGCGAAAAGATCGACGACTTGCAACCGTTTAACGCGCACGAATTCGTCGAAGCCCTGCTCGGGCAATAAGGCCATATGATCCAATTCCAGCACGTCTCAAAGCAATACTCGCCCGATGCGATCGCACTGCGCGATGTTTCGCTCTCGGTTGCCAAGGGCGAACTGGTGTATCTGGCCGGCCCGTCCGGCGCCGGCAAATCGACCCTGCTGAAAATGATCGCCGCGATCGAGCGCCCGAGCGCGGGAAGCGTACTGGTCAATGGCCAGGATATCGGCAAGATCAAACGGGCCGGCGTGCCGTTTCTGCGCCGCAACCTGGGCTTGATTTTCCAGCAACAGCGCTTGCTGAACGACCGCAGCGTGCTCGCCAACGTGATGTTGCCGCTGCTGGTGACGGGCGCCTCGACCGCGCAGGCCGAACGGCGGGCCCGCGCCGCGCTCGACAAGGTGGGCTTGCTCGAGCGCGCGCTGGCGCTGCCGCTGGCCCTGTCCGGAGGCGAGCAGCAGCAGGTCGCCATCGCGCGCGCCATCGTCAACCGGCCGCAGATTATCCTGGCCGATGAACCAACGGCCAACCTGGACCGCGCCAGCGCCAACAAGGTGCTCGAGGCGCTGCGCGCCTTCCACGCGGCCGGCGTAACGTGCATGATATCGACCCACGACGAGCAGGTGCTCGACCGCGCCGCGCG
>JANPCW010000374.1:0-5671 GCA_031431155.1 Janthinobacterium sp.
CCGAGCTGGCGTGAGGATGACGTCGATCAAGGAGTGGGTCAGAATCATGCGCTTTTGGGCAACGCTAAACCGGGATGCTGTCGTGGCCGGGCAAGCGAAAAAAATGCTGCGCCTGCATCGCAAGCGCAGCCGGTTGCCGAAGCCTTAAAACGTCGCGTGAAGAGCGAGCTTGATTGCCCGTGGCGCACCCGGAGTGATATTGTCGTTGCTGTTGGCCGCAGCATAGTATTTCTTATCGAACAGGTTCTCGACATTCACTTGCAGTTTGAGATTCTTGTTCAACCCGTAGTACACGGCGCCGTCGAGACGGGTAAAGGCGGGCAGTGTCACCGTATTGGCGAGCGAGGCGAAGATGCTGCTGCGATAGAGAATGCCGACGGCCGCGCCCCAGGCGGGGTTGAAGTCATACTGGTTCCACAGCGAAAACGTATGCGACGGCACTTGCGACAAGGTCGCGCCAGCCCGTATGGTTGGCGATTGGGTTTGCGTGATCTTGGCATCTTGGTAGGCGTAGCCACCCATCACGCTCCAGTCCCGGCTAAGGTTGCCGCTAATGCCCAGTTCCACGCCCTTGCTGCGCTGACCATCGACCAGGATCGATTTGGTCGGATCGAGCGGGTCGGTGATCGCCACATTGCTGCGATCGAGCCTATAGATGGCCGCGGTCGCGGCCAGACTAGGATTGATATCCCACTTCACGCCCAGTTCACGGTTCTTGAACTGCTCCGGATCAAATGCCTTGTTGCTTGCCGTCAGGGAGGACAGTTGGTCGCCGGCGCGCGGCACGAACGCCAGGCTGTAGCTACCGTAGACTGACACCGACGCCATCGGCTTGTACACCAGACCGACACGCGGCGATACCGGGGTGTCGGTGCTGCTCACCACCGCGCCGGTACGGTTGTTCAGGAAGTCGACCTTGAAGCGGTCGTAACGCAGCCCGGCGATCGCTTGCCATTGCGGCGAGAACTCGATCTGGTCTTGCAGGTAGACCGATGCGACCGTTGCCTTGCCGTGGTTGTTGGCATCGGTGGCTGACGGCTTGAAGGTGACGGGCAAGTCGGTCAAAGGATTCGCCGTCGGAACCAACACCGAGCTCGTCGCAGGCCCGACCGTCAGGAAAAATCCGGTGTTGCGCAGGTTGTCGGTGACTTGGCGCCCTAATTCGAGACCGGTCGACAACTTGTGCTTGATGGACCCGGTATTGAACGCAAAGCTCAAGTCGGTCTGATTGAACAAATTGGTGCGCTCGGTTGCGTTGTTATAAGCCGATAGTGCAACCAGGGTGCCGGCCGGATTAACCGCGCCAGGGAAAACGTTTTGGTAGAACTTGTCGTAGTCGGCGTAGCGCGTGCGGTTGCGCAACAGCGCGCCATTCCCCAGGTCGTGCTCGATGAGCGCGGAAAATGCATCGACGTTGACCATGGTCGGGCTTTGCCCGGGGCTGCCGAAGAAGGTCGATGGGTCGGTGTCGAGCGGCTTGCCCTGGAAGGAGGGGATGCCGCGATCGGCCACGCGGCGGTCCTCGAAATGCTCGTAGCCGAGCACGACGCTGGTGTTGGGGCCGGCGCGCAGCGCCAGAGTCGGGTTGATGCCCTTGCGTTGCAGCTTGAAGTGCTCGCGGTAGCTCTCTGAATTCTCATAGACCCCGTTCACGCGAAACGCGGCGCTGCTGTTGATTACCTGGCCAACGTCGGCTGTCACCCGGCGGTTATTCCACGAGCCCAGGGTCAGCGATGCTTCGCGTACCGGGCTCCATTGGGGCTGCTTGCTGACCCGGTTGATCACGCCGCCGGACCCGCCGCGGCCGAAAATCATCGCGTTCGAGCCTTTCAAGGCCTCCACACTGTCAATATTGTAGAAATCGCGAAAGTACTGAACATCGTCGCGGATTCCGTCGAGATAGAAGTCGGAAGTGGAGCTATTCCCGCGGAAAATAGCGGTGTCGCGATTGCCTTCACCTTGGGACGGGACGATACCGGGCACATAACGGATCACGTCGGCCATGGATTGCATGGCTTGGTCGCGCATCAACTCCTTGGTAACGATGGTGATCGATTGCGGGGTGTCTATTAGCAAGGTATCGGTCTTGGTCGCAGTTGCCGAGGCTTTAACGGCATAGCCGCGTTCTGCCGTACCGATGATCTTTACTTCCTGCAACGTTATACTGTCCTTGAGCGGTCGGTCCAGGTCGGCTGGGGTTTGGGCTAACGCGCTGGCGGCGATGGCACTGTTGAGCGTCGCCGCCAATGCCAGCCGGGCCGCAAGGGCGACTGGCGAAAGGCGGGTAGGGGGGATTGTTGCTACTGATTTTTTTGGTTGCCGTTGCAGCATATTCCTAGCCTTTTATTATAATGAGAATGAGAATGACTCGCATTATGATATGCTTTTTTCCTTTTTGCAACCCATCTGTATCGCATCCCGGGACATCGCCAATTCGACCAAAAAAAGTCATGCTCGCGTCAAGTCTTACCGACCTGACAACGACATGACGGATCTAGGCAAGCTGATCAAGGATTGCGAAAGGCGACGATTGGGCGATCACCGCCCCGGCTCTGAGTGTGAATGATGGCTCGTCAGGCAAGACGGCCAGTTGGGCGGATGAGCGCCGGTGACCGGCCGCAATCCGCCAATCTGTTCAAGCATACGGCGCCAATCTGGCCAATTGCGGTCACCGGCCGTTTCTACCAGCCCAGCAACTCGCGCTCTCGGATGGCCTGCGTGCGGTAGGCTTCAGCGAGCATAACGCTCACCTCATCATCGCTGACCTGAGTAAAATCCTCATACCAGCCGCCGACCGCGCGAAACGATTCTGGCGTAATCAGACAGACAACTTCGTCAACCTCGTGTTCCAGTTCTTGGATTGTTTCCGGTGGCGCGACTGGCACCGCAACGACGATGCGCGCCGGTTTGGCCTCGCGCAGCACTTTGATGGCAGCTTGCATGGTTGACCCCGTCGCCACGCCATCATCGACCAGAATGACGATGCGGCCTTGCAAGGGTGGAGCAGGGCGCTCGGCACGATACAGTTGATAGCGCCGTTCGATTTCGCTCAGTTCATGCCGTATCACGCCGTCAATGACTGTCCTCGGTATCCGCAGCGCTTCGACCACGTCCTGGTGCAGCACGTAGAGGCCACCATAGGCAACCGCACCCATTGCAAATTCCGTATCGCCGGGGACCCCAAGCTTGCGCACCAGTAAGACATCGAGCGCCACTTCCAAGCAGCGCGCTATTGCCACACCGACCGGAACACCGCCGCGCGGCAACGCTAGAATGATGACTTTGGGATCACGCGCATAACCGATCAATCGTTGCCCCAGCATATCGCCGGCCTGCCGACGGTCCTTGAAACGCTTTTCGATCGACATGTCCCAACCTCAAGAGCGAGAGGATTGACTCCCACTATTTTTGGCTATATCGACAGCAAAAAGTTCACGCCACTAAGATATTTATTTGCGCTGGTAGCGTCCAATCAATTGGGCCTGATCGAGGATGTGCGTCTGCATTGCTCTTTCGAGCTGCGCCTTGGTTGCGGCGCGAAAATCAGGCAACAGCACGTCGAGGGCGTAAAGTTTGTGGACATACCGGTGCCGGCCGATCGGGGGGCAAGGGCCGCCATATCCAGCTCGCTCCCAGTCGTTGAGACCTTCAAGCGTGCCTGTCGGCAAATTCGTGACCTGGACGCCCTCGGGCAAACCGACGGTGTCCGCGGGGATGTTGTAGAGAAGCCAGTGAACCCAGGTTCGTTGCGGCGCGGCCGGATCCGGGGCGTCCGGATCGTCGACAATTAGCACCAGGCTCTTTGCCGAAGGCGCAACCCCAGTCCAGGACAAGGGCGGGGAAATATCGATTCCATCGCACGTGTATTTTTCAGGAATGGCGCCGTCGGGATCGAACGCTGACGAAGTAAGTGAAATCCCCATTATTTCCTCCTATTTTTGACTTCAAGAGTGAACCCGGAATGCATATCAGACGCTACGCATCCCAAGAGTAGGATTACACTACAAAGCTTTGATTCAATGATTTTTAAATAATCTTGCTTGACTTTCATCATATTCACTTCGCAAATTGGCGAAGTATCATGAACCGTTGCATGATCAGCCTCCATGGATAAGTACGGCAGCTCGTGCAGATATCTCATACTTCCACGCGCGACGCGGCGCTTGAAACGGAACGAGCAAGCGCTATCATTGTCTTATCGGATATGACGAATTTCTTGATTTGTTGCGAGAATTTATCATGCAGAACTTGGGAGAAATGCAAAAGCAAGGGCAGCCAAGCGAACCGCTCACGCCGCAGTCGGAACCGGTTATCCCTGCATCCGAGCCGCTCACGCCCCCGGTCACATCGCCACCGGAACCGCTCCCGCAGAGGGCTAAAACAGCTGACAACGCGACCGGGGGCGCCGTCCAGGCAGAACCCAGTCTTGAAGAACAGCTCGCCAGTGCCGAGGCGAAAACGACGCAATTGGAGGATGCCTTCCTGCGCGCCAAGACAGAGGTGGGAAATTCACGCCGGCGTGCACAAGAAGACATCGCGCGGGCGCATAGATTTGCCAATTGGTGACCTTGGCGCAGCGCAAAACGGACATCAGCGGTGCTTGAACGAAAGCGGCTTCGCCGCGGCGGCGCTCGCGTTCGAGCTCGACAAGACCAGCGGAAGCGAGCGCAAGATCGCGGTGTACGACCTGGGCGGCGGCACGTTCGAGATTTTGATCAATGAAATCGCCGAGGTCGAAAGCGTCAGGCAATTCGAAGTCCTCTCGACCAACGACGATACCTTCCTCGGGGGCGAGGAATTCGAGAACATGGTCGAATTCTTGATGAAGTGCTATCAGGAGAATTGCAATGCCAATTAACGAATGCTGTAACACTGAAGTCGTTTGCTGCGACGGTGACGCCTCGCTTTCGGATGTGGCGGCATTGATGCGCAAGCATCATGTCGGCGATGTCATCGTGGTTCAACAAACTGACGCACAGCGCGTTCCGATCGGCATCGTGACCGATCGCGATATCGTGCTTGAAACCATCGCGCTCCAAGTTGAAGCTCATGCGTTCACGGCAGGCGATCTGATGAGCACGCCTGTCGTGACGGTGCGCGAGGATCAGGGTTTGATCGAAACTCTGCGCCTCATGCGCGATCACAAGGTGCGCAGGGTGCCAGTGGTCACGGCGGCCGGCACGCTGGTCGGAATCGTCACCGCCGACGACATCATCAATTTGCTCGCAATGGAATTATCAATGATGACCAGCGCGATTGTCGAACAGCCGGAACGAGAAGGGCGGTTGCGCAGGTAACGGGTGTATGCAGTTGTCGAGGGGTGCCTGAGCCCCGGTCTGGCGTCGACGGCGCCGCAGTGCTGCCGTTTCTGTCCGCGATCGTTCGGTCTTATTTTCCATTCCGGTCTGCACGCGCTAGTCCAAACGCGATCAGTTCGATGGCGAGACCCAATATGCCAATCACTGTATCAATCCACACATTGCCTGGAGCAAATAAATCAGCACGCCGCCCAAGCCAAGGTGCCGCCCGGGAAGTACACGGTCACGGCTGAGGCGAATGGAAAGGCCAAGATTCGGCACGCCACGGTAGCATCGCGTAACCCAGAACACCTAGTAGTCGTCTGGTAAGGTGGTGTCGTGTCGACGATCCGCACGCACACCGGATCGTCGAC
>JANPCW010000375.1:0-2203 GCA_031431155.1 Janthinobacterium sp.
GTTGGCCAGCACCGACTCCAGATGGGCCTTCGCGCTTTGCAGAGCGGCGCGGTTGTTCTCGACCGCGCTCCTGGCATCGAACAACTGGCGCGTCATCGTGTTAAACGACTGGGTCAGCGTGCCCAGTTCGTCGGACGTGGCCACGATCGGGCGCGGCGACAAATCGCCTTCGGCCACCGCGCGCGTGCCCTCGGCCAGCAGCAACAGCGGCTCGGCCAGCTTGCGCGCAATCAGAAACGCGCTCCCGATTGCGCCCAGGATGGCCAGCAACAGGGTCAGGGTCAGGGTCTCGATGTACATCTTGCGAAGGCCGGTGCGCGCCACGTCGCGCTCTTGGTACTCGCTGTAGGCGATGCGCAGCACCTCGGCGTCCGAGGCCAGATTGGTCGGCACCGCCTGCAGCAGCTGCAAGTAGCGCACCGCGCTGCCATGCCGATCCCGGTTCGCATCGGGGATCGTGACCAGCACCCGCAGGCGCAGCCCGGTGGCCGCGTCGAGCGCCCCTGCGACCTGTTCGGTCCCCCAGGCACCGGACTCGCCCGGCGCGGCCGTGTCGCGCAATTCGATCGCGCTCTCCGGGGTGGCATAGCCGGCCGGCGTGCGCGCTTGGATCAGCATCGGTTCGGTCGGCAAATCCGGGGTCAGGCTGGCGCCGGCCAGTTCGGCCGCGCTGGCCAGCAATTTGCCGTCGGCCCCCAGCAACAAGGCGTTTTGCAAGCCGCTTTTCTCGTGTGTCAGACGGGTCAGGGTGGCCTGCGCCATCTCAGGCGGCCGGTCGGCCAGTTCAAGCGCGGCCTGGCGCGCCTTCGCATCGAGCTCGGTCAGGGCCGCATCGAGTGCCGCGCGCCCCAGGTTCAGGCCGGATTGCAGGGCGGCCTCGACGCGCACGTTAAACCAGGATTCGATCGAGTGCGAAACAAACTGAACCGATACCAAAAAGATGATCAGGCCCGGCAAGACGCCAACCACGGCAAACAGCAGCACCAGGCGCGCCATCAAGCGCGAGCCGAAGCGCCCGCTCTTGTATCTGGCATACAGCCGGGCCAGCGAGAGACCGACGATGAGCAGCATGGAAACCGCAACGGCCGCATTCAGGCCCAGCAGCCAGGAATAGTAGCGGTCGAAAAAACCGGAATTGTTGGAGGCGGTGGCAAGCAGGAACAGCAAGATGCCGACGATGGCGCTGCACACCACCAGGGTATAGCGCAACACGGGTGTCACTTACTCGGCCTTATAGGTGAAAGTCTTCTTGTTCGACGACAGGCGCCAGTCGCTGTTGTTGAACGCGTTGATCTGGATCGGCTTGGACAAATACTCGCGGTCCATACCCATTTGCAGGGTGACGTTATAGTTCTCGCCCACCTTGAGTGCGCCGCGCTGGGCTACCACCCACCGGTTTGGGCGCCGGATCAGGAACAGCGCATCGTCCAACGTCGAGAAACTCTGCTGCACGCTGCCGAGGATGGACACGTGATACTGGCGCGTCAGCACATTGTAGGAAATGCGGCTGGTGCGCTTGGCGACAATGGCGTTTTCGTCGAACCAGTACCAGCGCGGACGGGTCAGCGCGATTTCGGTCGTGAAGTGGATCTGCACGCCGTGCTGGATCGCGTCTTCAAGGCCGTTGTTGAGCTCGAAGGAATAGCCGGCCGCCAGCTTGTAACCGTCTTCGCTCGCCTCGATATGGGCGTGCGTAATGTCGACCCCTTCGGCCGCCTGCGCCAGCAGGCACGCCCAGAGCAGCAACTGGCAAGCGAGGAGTCGAATCAATCGGGTCGTCACAGCGGGGCCGAAGGTAAGGAGATGCGCCGAAAAACAGCGTGCGCGTCACGCCGCATTTTTTTGAAACAGCGCGTAAAACAAGCCATCGTGATCCTGTTGCGCGCCGCCGGTCGGCAGCAATTGACCGGGGGCCGCTAGCCGCGTCGCATTGTTGCGCACGGCGAACGCGGCAGCCTGCGCTTCCGATTCCTGGGGCCACAACGAGCAAGTCACAAACAGCAATTTACCACCGGGGCGCAGCATCTGCCAAAGATTGTCGATAATTTTGGCGGAAAGTGTTGCAAGCTGGAGCGAGTCGCACTTGCGCCGCAACCAGCGGATATCCGGGTGGCGCCGCACGCTGCCCGAGGCCGTGAACGGCTCGTCGGCCAAGCTGCGGTCGAACTGCTGGCCGTCCGACCAATCCCGGGCCCGGGCGTCG
>JANPCW010000376.1:0-6799 GCA_031431155.1 Janthinobacterium sp.
CCCGTTGCTGGGCCATCTGTTCAAGTCCACCAAGCGCAATAGCGCAAAGACCGAACTGCTGATATTCATCACGCCGAAAATCGTGGAAGAGCGCCTGACGACTCGTTGATCGCAGGCCTGGGCGCAGCCGGCCCGACGAACCGGGCCGGCAAGCACGATGGGGCGAGAAATCTGGCGACCCGAGAGTATTTTGGCTATACTATGGCGCCCGAGGCAATCCGTGCTGGAATCGCTTGGCACGAAAATCGATTGAACGAACGCAGTCAATGCAAAATCTGTTCTTGGTAGGACTGATGGGGGCGGGCAAGACGACAATTGGCCGCATCCTCGCCAGAAAACTCGGCAAGCGCTTCATCGATTCGGATCACGAGATCGAGGCCCGCACCGGCGCCTCGATCCCGTGGATTTTCGAGATCGAGGGCGAATCCAGCTTCCGCCGGCGCGAAGCGGACGTGATCCGCGACTTGACGGCGCAGCAAGGCATCGTCTTGGCCACCGGTGGCGGCGCCATCCTGAACCCGGAAAACCGCGCCTACCTGAAGGCGCGCGGCACCGTCATCTACCTGCGCGCCGGCGTCAACAGCATCTTGCTGCGCACCAGCCACGACAAGAACCGCCCCCTGCTGCAAGTGGCCGACCCGCGCAAGAAGATCGAGGAGCTGATCGCGCAGCGCGAACCGCTGTACCGGGAAATCGCCGACGTGATCATCGACACCGGCCGTCCTAACGTACAATCGATGGTTCAAACCATACTGACGCACCTGGCGAACCTGGAAACTGAATCGGGCGCCGGCGTCCACTGCGAGCCTTCGATGACCGAGCAATCCCCTATAGTGTTGAATGTCGATCTTGGCGATCGCAGCTACCCGATCACGATCGGCGCGGCCCTGCTGGGCCAGCCCGAACTGATTGCGCGCCACATCGGCGGGCCCAAGGTTGCCATCGTCACCAACAGCACCGTCGCCGCACTGTACCTGGCAGCGCTGGAGCAGTCGCTCGCGGCCAGCGGCAAGCAAGTGATCACCATTGTCTTGCCCGACGGTGAAGAGCACAAGACCTGGGCCAGCCTGATGCACATTTTCGATACCCTGATGGCCAACAAGGCGGACCGCCAGACCACCCTGGTGGCGCTGGGCGGGGGAGTGATCGGCGACTTGACCGGCTATGCCGCGGCCAGCTATATGCGCGGCGTGCCCTTCATCCAGTTGCCCACGACCCTGTTGGCGCAGGTCGATTCTTCGGTCGGCGGCAAGACCGGCATCAACCACCCGATGGGCAAGAACATGATAGGCGCGTTCTACCAGCCGCGCGCGGTGCTGGCCGATACCGCGACCCTGGAAACGCTGCCGGCGCGCGAACTGGCGGCTGGCCTGGCTGAAATGATCAAGTATGGCGCGATCATCGACGCCGTCTTCTTCGAATGGATCGAGGCCAACATCGGGTTGCTGCTGGCGAAGGACCGGGCCGCACTGGCGTACGCGATTGCGCGCTCGTGCCAGATCAAGGCCGACGTGGTGCGCCAGGACGAGCGTGAAGGCGGCTTGCGCGCCATTCTCAATTTCGGCCATACCTTCGGCCACGCGATCGAGGCGGGCCTGGGCTACGGGCGCTGGCTGCACGGCGAAGCGGTCGGCTGCGGCATGGTGATGGCGGCCGACCTGTCGTGCCGCATGGGCCTGGTCGACGCGGCCACGGTGGCGCGCGTGCGCAAGCTGGTGGATGCTGCCGGACTGCCGGTCACGGCGCCCGACTTGGGCAGTGCGCGCTGGCTCGAATTGATGGAACTGGACAAAAAAAATGAGGGCGGCGCGATCAAGTTCATCTTGCTCAAAGGGCTAGGCAGCCCCAGCATCGCCGGCGCGCCGCACCAACTGTTGCTGGAAACACTGGCCGCCTGCGTCCAATAAAATGACGCCCGAAGCCGATCTGGCGCCATATGCCGCGCACCCCGAGCAAGGGCTGGGCCGCCAGTTCGATGAACCGGATGCCGCCGCGCGCAGCCAGTATCAGCGCGACCGCGACCGCATCATCCATTCATCGGCCTTTCGCCGGCTCGAATACAAGACCCAGGTGTTCCTGAACCACGAAGGCGACCTGTTCCGCACCCGCCTGACGCACAGCCTGGAAGTGGCGCAAGTGGGGCGTTCGCTGGCGCGCAATCTGCGCTTGAACGAAGACCTGGTCGAAGCGATCTCGCTGGCCCATGATCTGGGTCACACCCCGTTCGGACACGCCGGCCAAGATGCCTTGAACGCATGCATGAAGGGCCATGGCGGCTTCGAGCACAACCTGCAAAGCTTGCGCGTGGTCGATACGCTGGAACAGCACTACGGCCGTTTCGATGGCTTGAACCTGACCTTCGAGACGCGCGAGGGAATCTTGAAGCACTGCTCGCTGGCCCACGCCAAACAGCTGGGCCCGATCGGGCAGCGCTTTATCGACCAGCGCCAGCCGACGCTGGAAGCGCAAGTGGCCAACCTGGCCGATGAAATCGCCTACAACAATCATGACATCGACGACGGTTTGCGCTCCGGCCTGATCACGACCGGGCAGCTGGAGCACGTCGCTATTTTTGCGCGCCACAGGCAGCAGGTCGAACTCGAATTTCCAGGTTTGGCCGGACGCCGCGCCATCTACGAAACCTTGCGCCGCATGATCAACGCGCTGGTGCAGGATGTGAGCGCAGCGTCGAACGCCCGAATTGAGGCGGTGCAGCCGCGCTCTGTCGAGGATGTTCGCAAGGCCGGGCCGCTGATCTGTTTTTCCAGTACGATGGCGGCCGAAGCGGCCGAGCTCAAGCGCTTTCTGCGCGAGAACCTGTACCGGCATTATCTGGTGAACCGGATGACGGCCAAGGCGCGCCGCATCGTGGCCGACCTGTTCGAAGCGTTCATCGGGGAGCCAGGCTTGTTGCCGCCCGACTATCAGACCGGCGCCGGCGACGCCACCGTGCAAGCGCGCACGATCGCCGATTACATCGCCGGCATGACCGACCGCTATGCGATCCGCGAGCACAAGCGGTTGTTCTCGATCGACCAGTTGTAGCCTGTAGCGGTGCATCCCCTGGGACGTGAGCGAACCTGTACGGCGGAAAAGGCTCGGCGCCCCCGCTGGCGCCTTCCGCCGACCGACCACCACAGCCAACAATCCTTGCGGCGGAAGGCGCTTCGCTTTTCCGCCCTACGTTTTTCACCGCAGATTCCGCCGTTGCCGCTTAACTCCCACCCAGCAGGCGCGCCTCAGCGGCAAACAATGTTTGCAGCAGCTTCTTGACCGGCGCCGGCAGCGCGGCCTCCCCTATCGCTGCACCGTCGAGCCAGACGTGGCCCGACTCCGAGGCCAGGTCAAGCCGGCGCGCCAGCGTGATCCGGGCCGGCGCGATATGGAGCTTGAAGTGCGTAAACACGTGGGTAAGCGGCAACAGCCGCTGACACGAGGCGATCGTGCCAAAGCGCGCGACGGCCAGTGCCAATTGGTCGTCGCTGGCGCCAACCGGGTCTGGACCGCTCGCCATTTGCTGCCCGAACAGTTCGGGCAATGAAAGCAAGCCGCCCCAGATTCCGCTGGCGGGGCGCTGTTCGAGCAGAATCTGGCCGCGGTCGATGATGACGAGCATCGTGGCGTGTTTTTCCAGCACCGTTTTCTTCGGTTTGCGCACGGGCAATTCATGCACCCGCTCGCTGGCGAACGCCGCGCAGCGCGCCAGCAGCGGGCAACGCGCGCAATCGGGCTTGCTGCGGGTGCATAGCGTCGCGCCTAAATCCATCAAGCCCTGGGTATACGATTCCACGCCTTGCTGCGGCAACAAGGCTTCGGCACGCCGCCACATGGCATCCTCGACCGGCTTGGCGCCGGGGTAGGCGTCGATCCCGAATACGCGGGCAAAGACCCGCTTCACGTTGCCGTCCAGGATGGCAGCGCGCGTGCCGCTGGAAAATGCCGCAATCGCCGCCGCCGTGGAGCGCCCGATGCCGGGCAACTCGGCCAGCAGCGCCGGATCGGATGGGAACACGCCATCATGCTCGGCCACGACGCGCCGGGCGCAGCGGTGCAGGTTGCGCGCCCGGCTGTAGTAACCGAGGCCGCTCCATTGCGCCATCACGTGCTCGACCGGGGCCGCGGCCAGTTCGCCCAAGGTGGGGAAACGTTCCAGGAAGCGTGCATAGTAAGCCAGCACGGCCGCGACCTGGGTTTGCTGCAGCATGATTTCGGACAGCCAGATGCGGTAGGCGTCGCGCGTGTTTTGCCAGGGCAGGGCGTGCCGGCCGTGTTCCTTTTGCCATGCGATTACGGTGGCGGAAAACTCCGGGTCGGCGCGCTGTTCCGGCCTTGCCTCGGGTAATGCCAGCGGCTTCATGCAGGCTTCACGCGAGCGCTTCCAGCGCCACCGTTTGCGCGTTCATGGCGGTGCTGATCGCACCCGACAGTTCGATGAAGCGCCGCTTGCGCTGCTCAAGGTCGCGCTGGGTGCCCTCGAAGGATGCGATTTTCTGTTCCAGCGTATCGGTGGCGTCGTGGATCCGATGGATCGATGCCAGCCGGTGCTTGAGTTGCTCCTTGTGCTGGCGGATCTGGGCCTCGAGCGGCGCCATGATCATTTTCAGCCATGCCTCGACATCGCCGTTGGCCGCCTTGAAGTTGCGCTTCACGCGCGAGGCGATCGAGTCGAAGAATTTTTCCATCAGCGCCACGCGGCTGGTCGTCATCAGGGTCGCGGCCCCGAATTGGTGATGGTAGATCGCTTCGATGCGCACGATCTCGTGGTGGTATTTATCGAGCGAGAAAGGCATCGGTGCCGGCAGCGACAGGCCGTGCTCGGCCGAGAACTTCTTGTACATCACCACCATCATTGCACTGATTTCGACGGTCTTTTGATCCGACAGTTCCAAATTCAGTTTGATCTGGCCGAAAAACTGCTTGACCGCGTCGCGCAGGCCGCTGGAAAAGTGGCTGCGCTCCATCGCCGTCCTGACGTCGCCAATCTCGTGTTTCAGAATATCCATCCCGAGGCTGGTGTAGAGCTCGGTCGACAAGCGCGTGAACACGGAGCGCGTGCCCTGCAATTTAAGCAAGCTGGCGTCGAATTCCTTCTTCTCGACATCGATCCGGCGCACCATGTGCTCGATCACGTTCTGGTTCTTGCCGCGCAGGCTTTTCAATTCGTGCATCTGCTCGACGATGCCGCGCGTGTGATCGCCCATGATCGCTTGCTGGGCCGCAATCAGCGCCTCGATGTCGGTCTCGAGCTGCTTGCGCACAATATCCTTCTTGGCGGGAATCAGATCGAAGAACAGGGCGTCTTCCAGTTCCTGCAAGCGGCTCCTGGCCAACAGGGCAGGGTCGCCATTGATCTTGCCCACCAGCGCCTTCTGGGCCGACACCGGATGCACCTGGCGCGGCTCGAGCGCCAGCATGTGCGCCACGCTCGCTTGCTGGCGCGCGATCTCGGCCTCGTTCTCGGCGTCGCTGTGGAGCTCGTCCCACATGCTGTCGATCTTGTTGAGCACCACCATGCGTCCGGCGCCGGTGCCGATATGGTTGCGCCAGATTTCAATGTCGCTCTTGGTCACCCCGGTATCGGCGGCCAGGATGAACAGCACCGCGTGCGCGTTCGGGATCAGGTTCAGGGTCAGTTCGGGCTCGGTGCCGATCGCGTTCAAACCCGGGGTATCGAGAATCACCAGTCCCTGTTCCAGCAGCGGATGGGGGAAATTGATGATCGCGTGGCGCCACAGGGAAATCTCGACCAGCCCGTTGCCATCTAGGGTAAGTTGCGAATCCGGGTCGTTTTCATTGTACAAGCCATAGCACTTGGCCTGGGCCACCGTGACTTGCTTGGTCAGGCTCACTTGCTTGAGCACTTCATGGAGTTCGTCAGCCGCCTCAAGGTTGAGCGGAAACACGGTCCAGGCCTCGGGCAGGTCGCGGAAATCGCTGGTCGACAGATTTTGCGCGCGCGTTTCGATCGGCAGCATGCGGATCGACGGCGCAACCCTCGGGTCGTACATCAATTCGGTCGGGCACATCGTGGTGCGCCCGGCGGAGGAGGGCAGGATGCGCTGCCCGTAATCGGCAAAAAAGATGGCGTTGATCAGTTCCGATTTGCCGCGCGCGAATTCAGCGACGAAGGCGATCGACAATTTGTCGTCGGCCAGGCGGTTGAGTGCGCGCGCGATGCGTTGTTCGCTCGCGCCATCGGACAATTCGGCCGCGCTCACCCACGCCTGGTAGTGTTCGAGAGCCTCGACCACGCCTTGGCGCCACGCGCTGTATTGCTGAAAATCCTGGACCATTGTACTCACGTTGTCGCCACCCGCATTTTCGCAAATCATCATAAATTGTCATTTTTGACAATGCGCGCAATAAAAAGTGGAGCGCTGCCCCTGCTTGATCTGCCGCACCGGAGCTGCGCAAACACAACATTGCACTCCAGCACGATCATAGACCAAATATGACTGCTGAAAATATCCAGATTGCCCGTTTACACTAATAAAGTCGCGTAAAGTACTTCCGCCCTGCTCGATTGCGGCCGCCAAGACGGTGCGGATGGCTTGCGCCAATGCTTCATAGCGCGCCAGCCCGATCCGGTTGGCGCTGGTTTTCGGGTTGATGCGGGCCTGGAACAGGCTCTCGCAGGCGTAGATATTGCCCACCCCGACCACAATGTCGCCTGCCAGCAACACTTGCTTGATGGCGGCGCTGCGCTTGCGGGTCTGCGCATGCAACAGTTGCCCCGAAAACCCAGCTTCGAGCGGTTCCACGCCCAGCCCGCGCAACAAAACATGGTCGGCCAGCGCGC
>JANPCW010000377.1:0-15103 GCA_031431155.1 Janthinobacterium sp.
GCACTTCGAATCTTGCAGGACGACGATAGTGCCGATGATGGTCACCGTTAGTTACCCGTGGCACGGCGCGCAACTGGCATGATATTGTGAGTAGTTTGTTGTTGATTTGCGGCAATTTGATTCAGATCAAGGTTTCTTGAAGTTGCGGGCCTTACGCTCGTTGCTTATTATTTTTTTGCATTTTGGGAGAGTATCTGTGGATACAGCATTGAACTACAACTACAAGGTCGTCAAGCAATTTACGATCGCGACCGTAGTGTGGGGCGTGGTTGGCATGCTGCTCGGCGTCATTATTGCCGCTCAGCTCGCATGGCCGGCACTTAATTTCGACATTGCCTGGCTCACTTATGGGCGCTTGCGACCTTTGCATACCAACGCTGTCATTTTCGCGTTTGGTGTCAGCGGTTTGTTTGCAACGTCGTATTACGTGGTTCAACGCACGTGTCAGGTCAGACTGTTCTCCGATACCCTGGCCGCATTCACGTTCTGGGGCTGGCAACTGGTGATTCTCTGCGCGGTCATTACGCTACCGATGGGGCTGACCCGAGGCAAGGAGTACGCCGAGCTGGAATGGCCCATCGCGATCCTGATCACCTTGGTCTGGGTGGCGTATGCCGTGGTGTTTTTCGGCACGCTGATCAAGCGCAAGGTGCCGCATATCTACGTGGCCAACTGGTTTTTCGGCGCGTATATCATCGCGGTGGCGTTGCTGCACATCGTCAATGGCGCGAGCATGCCGGTCTCGATCGGAAAATCGTACTCAGCCTATTCAGGGGTACAAGATGCGATGATCCAGTGGTGGTATGGCCACAATGCGGTCGGTTTCATTTTGACGGCCGGCTATCTGGGCATGGTGTACTACTTCATTCCAAAGCAAGCTGAACGTCCCGTTTATTCCTACCGCCTGTCCATCGTTCACTTCTGGGCGCTGATTTTCACTTATATGTGGGCCGGCCCGCATCATTTGCATTACACGGCATTGCCGGACTGGACTCAATCGATCGGCATGGTGTTCTCGCTGATCTTGCTGGCGCCATCGTGGGGCGGCATGATCAACGGCATGATGACGCTCTCGGGCGCCTGGCACAAACTGCGTTCCGACCCGATCTTGAAATTTCTCATCGTGTCGCTGTCGTTTTATGGCATGTCGACCTTTGAAGGTCCGATGATGGCCATAAAAACCGTCAATTCGCTGTCGCACTACACCGACTGGAACGTGGCGCACGTCCACTCCGGTGCGCTCGGCTGGGTCGGTTTCATCACGATGGGCTCGATCTATTACCTGATTCCGCGCTTATCGGGCCGGAAGGAAATGTGGAGCACGCGCCTGATCGAGACCCATTTCTGGGTCGCCACGATCGGCGTCGTGCTGTATATCGCTTCGATGTGGATTGCCGGCGTGATGCAGGGCTTGATGTGGCGTGCAGTTAATGCCGATGGGACCCTCACCTACACCTTCGTTGAAAGCGTGAAAGCGACCTATCCCTACTACGTTATCCGGTTCAGCGGCGGCTTGTTGTATCTGTCAGGTATGTTGATGATGGCCTACAACACCTTCATGACAATGCGTGGTAGCGCGGCGGTCAAGGCCCGAATTCCCGCCATCTTGCCCGCGCACGCTTAAGGAGACCGCAATGAAATTTTCGCATGAAAGTATTGAAAAGAACCCGTGGCTGCTGATCGTGCTGGTGCTGCTGGTGATCAGTATTGGCGGCCTGGTTGAAATCGTACCGCTGTTTTTCCAGAAATCGACGACCGAACCGATCACCGGCCTGAAGCCTTACTCGGCGTTGCGCCTGACCGGTCGCGATATCTATGTGCGCGAAGGCTGCTACAACTGCCATTCGCAAATGATCAGGCCGTTTCGGGCCGAGACCGAGCGCTACGGGCATTACTCGGTCGCAGGAGAGTTTGTCTATGATCGTCCGTTCCAATGGGGTTCCAAGCGCACCGGTCCCGATCTGGCGCGGGTAGGCACGCGCTACAGCGATGAATGGCACCGGACCCATCTGAATAATCCGCGCGACCTGGTGCCGGAATCGAACATGCCTGGCTACCCATGGCTGGCCAGCACCAAACTGGTCCCAGAAGATGTCATTCCAAAAATGCGGGCTTTGAAGCGATTGAGCGTTCCTTATACGGAACAGGAAATCGCGGCCGGTCCGAGCGAGCTGGCCGGCAAGACGGAGCAGGATGCGCTGATCGCGTACTTGCAGGGATTGGGCATATTGATCAAGGCAGGGCGCTAACCATGACAATCGATAGCTTGTTCAAGGACGCCAGCAGCGTCATGACGCTGGTGAGCCTGATCACCTTCCTTGGGATCCTCTGGTGGACCTTCATCAGCCGTCGCAGCGCCGATTTCGATGCCGCTGCGCAGCTGCCGTTTGCCGATGACGATCATGTGCAAAATTTGCAGGACCTGGAGAAACCTCATGGCTGACTTTACCAGTCCCTTTTGGGATGGCTTTATCGTTGTACTGACCCTGCTCGGCATTATCGGGTGCGGTATTTTGCTGTGGTCGCAATCGCACCACAAACTCACGCTGTCGTCCGAGACTGGCCTGCCGCCGGAGACGACCGGCCACGTCTGGGATGAAGATTTGAGCGAGCTGAACACGCCAATGCCGCGCTGGTGGATGTGGTTGTTCTACATTACGATCGTATTCTCGCTGGCGTATCTTTTCTTGTATCCGGGCTTGGGCGCGTATGCCGGCAAACTGGGTTGGAAGTCGACCGGCCAATATCAGGACGAGCAAAAGCAAGCCGATGCTGACTATGGGCCGTTGTTCGCCAAGTATTTGAAACAGGATCTCAAGCTGGTCGCAGCCGATCCGAAGGCGCATGTCATCGGGGAGCGCCTGTTCCTGACATACTGTTCGCAATGCCATGGCTCCGATGCGGGCGGTAACAAAGGCTTTCCCAACCTGACCGATAAGGACTGGCTGTATGGCGGCGAACCCGATACCATCAAAACCACTATACTGAACGGGCGCAACGGCCAAATGCCATCCATGGCGGCGGCACTCGGTTCGGAGAAGGATATCGAGAACGTCGCGCACTATGTCTTGAGCCTGTCGAACTCCACCTCCGATCCGATCAAGGCGGCCTATGGCAAAGCCAAGTTTGGCGCCTGCGCAGCATGTCACGGTGCGAATGCCCATGGCAATCCGATGATGGGCGCGCCGAATTTGACCGACAAGACCTGGTTGCATGGCGGTAGTGTCAGCACCGTGATGGAAACAATCCGCAAAGGACGCACCAATACCATGCCTGCGTTCACCCAATTTTTGGGCGAAGCGAAGGTACATGTGCTTGCTGCTTATGTGTGGAGTCTGTCGAATGACACGCACGCTGGTGAAAAAAAATAAGTCACCAAATAAGAAACGACTAACGACGTACCATGAATCACTAAATGAGCACCTAAATGAGTAAGGCCGACCCCAACGTTTCCGTCATTAAAATGTATGCAGCGCGCGAAGAAATTTATCCGCGCGAGGCGAAGGGGCGGTACGCCACATTGCGTTGGGTATGTGTCTGGCTCACGCAGCTGGTGTTCTATGGTTTGCCATGGTTGCAATGGAATGGGCGCCAGGCAGTACTATTCGACCTGGGCGCACGCAAGTTCTATATTTTTGGTGTCGTGCTTTGGCCGCAGGATTTCATCTATCTTGCGGTGCTCTTAATCGTCTGTGCTTACTTGCTGTTTCTGGTGACGGCCATTGCCGGACGTGTCTGGTGCGGCTTTGCCTGTCCCCAAACGGTCTATACCGAAATGTTCATGTGGATAGAGCGCCAAATTGAAGGCCCCCGCAGCGCGCGGATGCGCCTAGACAAGCAGGCGCCATCACTCTCGAAAGTCGCAAAGAAAACGGCCAAGCATGCAGCATGGGGCGCGCTGGCGCTCTGGACGGGCTTCACGTTTGTCGGTTACTTTTCGCCGATCAACACGTTGGGCGAGGCGGTACTGAGCCTTGCGCTGGGACCATGGGAATGGTTCTGGATCGTGTTCTATTCGCTGGCAACCTACGGCAACGCCGGCTGGATGCGCGAACAGGTGTGCAAATACATGTGCCCATACGCCCGCTTTCAGAGTGCGATGTTCGACAAGGATTCACTGATCATCACCTACGATCAGGAGCGCGGCGAGCCGCGCGGGGCATTTGCCAAGAAAGACGAGCCACGCGATCCTATCCTGGGCGATTGCATCGATTGCACCATGTGCGTGCAGGTTTGTCCCACCGGTATCGACATTCGCAACGGTCTCCAATATGAATGCATTGGCTGCGCCGCATGTATCGACGCCTGCAATACCGTCATGGACAAGGTCGATCTGCCGCGCGGATTGATCCGGTATTCGACCGATAATGCGATGAAAAACCATTTATCGCCGGTACAGATCAGGCAGCGCGCCTTGCGCCCGCGGGTGTTGATCTATAGCGCCATTCTGCTGACAATTGTGGCGGTCTTCATTGGCGCGTTGGTCATGCGTTCACCGCTCAAGCTCGATGTCATTCGCGACCGGGGCGCGATGGGGCGCGAAGTCGACGATGGCATGATTGAAAATGTATACCGGCTCCAGATCATGAATACGGCCGAAACGGCGCATCGTTACAAAATTACGGTGTCCGGCATCGATACGCTGACCCTGGTTACCAATGACGAAGTGGCGCTCGGGGCAACCGAAGCACGCGCGGTGCCGGTACGGGTGCGTGTGGCCCAGGGCAAAGGCAAGCCGGGGACCAATAAGATCAGCTTCGAACTGAAAGCGGTCGATGACGAGCGTTTGCAAGTGAAAGAGAATGCGGTATTTTTTGTGCCGCGCTAAATAATGGAGAATACCGTGCCGCCCTTATCCCCGCCTGGTTCTCAGCTAACCAAGGTAAAGCCCTGGTATGCACAGCGCTGGCCGTGGCTGCTGATGCTGGGCCCCTTGGTCGTTGTTTTGGCTGGCAGCTACACGATCTGGCTTGCATTTTCCCGGCCCGATGCGCTGGTGGTCGACGATTATTACTTGCAGGGCAAGGCTATGAATCAAGACTTGCGGCGCGATCGGGTCGCATCCAAGCTGGCGCTTACGTTAGCGCTGCGCTACGATGCCGCCGCCGGAAAATTGGTCGGGACCATCGGGAGCCTTCAAAAGCATCAGGTCGGTGACATCAAAATTCATTTGATCCATTCGACCCAACCGCAAAAAGACATCCACCTGGAAGCGCACCCAGACGCGCAAGGTAATTTCAGCGTCGCGCTGGCGCTGCTCGATCTCACTCGCTGGCAGGTACTGGTAGAAAACGAGCAAAGGGAGTGGCGCTTGAATGGCATTTGGGCCTGGCCGACCCAACAAGAGATTGCTATCAAGGCCGATGTGGCCGCGCCTGACTGAAAAGGATAGACCGATGTTGCGACTTGTGATGAGCGTTCTGTGGCCGTCTTTCCTGGTAGCGATTTTGGCGGAAGGATTCTTTTTTTCGCTGTTTGATCCAAATGAGTTATCGCTGTTCGGTAGTCATGTCGAGGTGACGCCGAACGCCGTGTATACCATCGGCTTTTTCTTTTTCTGGGTATTTTGCTCGCTGGCGAGCATGCTGACATATTACTTGATCAGCGTGCCGCGGGAGCAACGGCCGCCGTTTTGAGACCGCCCTCGCTTATATCGTAGGCTTTTCGTCATCGGATAAGGCAGTGCCCGCCGCCAACGCTTTTAACGTCACCGGGTCGAGCAGTTCGATCTCGCGGTTACTCACCGTGAGCCAACCCCTTTTCTTAAACTTAGACAGCAATCGGCTGATGCTTTCGATCGTCAATCCCAGGTAATTTCCGATTTCCTCGCGCGACATCCTTAATTGGAAACAACGTGACGAATAGCCGCGCGCGACATAACGGGAAGACAAGTTCACGAGGAAGGCGGCAAATCGCTGCTCGGCGCGCATATTGCCCAACAACAGCATCACGCTCTGTTCGCGGGTTATTTCCTGACTCATCAAACGGTGGAAATGGTGCAGCAGGGTGGGTATCTTGCCAAACAATTCTTCCAGCCGGGCAAAGGGAATCTCACACACTTCGCTGTCTTCCAACGCCACCGCGTCGCAATGATGACGATCGGTGCTGATCGCATCCATGCCCAACAATTCACCAGCCATCTGAAAGCCGGTAATATGCTGTTCGCCGCCGGTATTGATTTGATATGTCTTGAAATGCCCAAGCCGGATTGCATAAAGATTGGTGAACGGGTCATTCATCCGATACAGATTGCCGCCGCGCGGGATGCGACGTCGACGGCCGATGATCTGGTCGAGCAGCCCCATATCGGCCTCATCCAACCCCATCGGCAGGCAAAGTTGATGCATGCTGCAAGTGGAACAGCTTGCGCGCAGGGAAGGCACGTCCAAGGCAGGGCTGGCGACGAGACGTATAGCTGAAGTCATCATGCAGATTGATGCGTTGCATCGATAGGTGTTTGGTGGGTTCATTATATAGTGATCGGTGGGCGCCTGATGCCGACGCAAAGAATCGCATGCGTTGTCAAAATTGCCTTAACATGAGGTGTCTACATTTGATGTGAGGTACGCAATGAAAACACAATGGTTATCGATCCTGGCGGCAGCAGCATTATTGTCCATGAACGCATGGGCGCAACAAGCATCGCCGGTTGGACTGTGGAAGAACATCGACGACAAGAGCGGCAAACCCAAGGCCCTGATCCGCATCACGGAAAGCGGCGGGGTATATAGCGGGAAAATCGAAAAACTATTTCGGGCCGCTGGCGAAGTGCCCAATCCGGTTTGCGATAAATGCAGCGGGGACCTGAAAGACAAGCAAGTGATCGGGCTGGTCATGCTAAACGGCATTAAGCGCGATGGCGACGCATTTGGCGGCGGCACGATTCTCGATCCGGACAATGGCGAGCTCTATAAATGCAAGTTATCCATGGCCGACGGCGGCAAGACGCTAAAAGTGCGCGGCTACATCGGCGTACCGTGGATTGGCCGTAGCCAGGCGTGGGTACGCGAGGAGTAATGTTGAGCAGGGAGTGACGCCGCAGGTGTTCGCGGCAGCACTCGCCGTTCGCCGGGCGGAGAGCAACTCTCAATTCCAACATTTTCAATCCCCGCCCCGCCCCGGCACATGCTTGACAGCTGGTTGGCACGCACCGGAGTCGAGGCGACGACTTACGACGTTCTCCGTCTGACGCTGCCCGCCTGGGTTTGTCTCATTTTTCGGGACGCCGCATACCAAACCGCATGATTGTTGGGTGGATTGGCTTGGAATTTGTGTTTTCCTGGCGCGTTCCCATGCAATTGAATTGCTCGATTGGCAATGCTCCATATTAAGACGACAGATCCAACGATCAGAATCGGATATGCAGCCATTAATTCGAGTAGCGTAAATTTCCATGAAAGGGGGCGAGCGAGGCCTAAAAATGACGCATACATCCATGACACACCTGAAATTGCTCCCGCACCGATCGCCAGCATTCGCTGTTGCGGATTTAGCGTAAGAAGTGAGCCAGCCTTGGCAATCATCGGCATGATGACGTAATGCAGCAACACGCCGTTAAGTGACAGGAGCGTCACGACGATCAATTTGGCTTGCAGTTTTGGATTGGATAAGGTGCGCAAGGCACTCTCTTTTAAAGAGTCATTAACGACTAGGTACAGGCCGGTGAAGCACAGGATGAGAAGCGAAATGCAAACAGTTCTTTGCAGAGTAATCATATGTTCGCCATAAACTTCGTCAATGCCCTTCACGAGGCGAACTAGCATTCGAACATCGGCGATCAATATCGAACCGAGCGCAACACAACATGCAAGCAGGTGCACGTATACCAGAGCTAGTCTGGTGAAATCGACGGAGGCGGACATAGTCACGTCCTCCTTGTCATAAATACCTCGATTTTGGTGCCAGGTGCCGGCGAGGCTACATAAAAATGTGCATATGCGTTCATATTCGCTCCCTTAAAGTTAAAGTGCGGTTCGGTCTCTCGCTGGCAGGCTCATTTCCGACAATGTCGGTAGCGTGACTGTCGGACTGCTTAACTTCTGACAGGAACGCGACCAGATGCTCCTTCTCGGGCTTGGTTATATGCAAGGGCTTCAGGGACAACGGGTGCGTCCTATCTTGGGCAAAGATCAAGATCCAAGTTTCCTGGTTTTGCGCCCGCACCTACACTTCACTGCGGTGGTTCTGGTGTGCAAATTAGTTTCGAATAGGAAATTTAATTTTCTTAGTATAGTGAGAATTTTGGTTTCTTCAAGGAATATTTCCTGCAGCCGGAATCGCGGCGCGCGAGGTGCGGTTGGCCTGTGTGGGGCGCCATGTCGGGCGGCAGCTTGCCGATACTGGCCCTTGAAACAACAACTTCCGAAGGTTCGCGCGCAAAGCTTGCAAAAAATAAATCTATGTCATAGACTTAACGCAGTAATTCCAGTAGGAAACTAATAACGTAGCTGGCATCTATTTTCAGGCCGATTGAGATCGCCCCTTTACCGTCACACCTCCTTCGTCAGATAAACGGGTACTTTTTGCGCGTACGACCAAACAACAAGGATAAATCACCATGCGGCAGACTCATCCGTCCGGCAAACTCAAACTGAGCCTGGTAGCAATAGCTGTCAGCCAACTATTTTCTTTTTCCGCCTATGCAGCGCAGACAGAAAGCGAGCGCATCGCTGAGCTCGAAAAAAAATTGGAAAAAAGCCTTACCCTGATTGAGCAACTGTCAACCCGCCTGAGCCAGGTTGAAGGCAACAAGGTGGCCGCACCGGCACAAAATGCCGTGGCTGAAAAAATCGCGACCCAGGAGGGGCGTCTCGATCAGCTTGAAACGAGCATTATCCAGGTCTCAGAAAACTCTGCCAAGCGTCATAATTTGGGCGTGCCGTTGCATGGTTTTGCCGACGTTGGTTATGGATATTCCTCGGATAACCCGAAACCGCCCAAGCGCAGGGGTGGCTTTGCGCTCGGCAACCTTGACATTTATCTGACCCCTGAATTCGGCCGGTTCAAGTCGATCATCGAACTCGTTTTCGAATTCGGTCCGGAATCGAGCGGGGTAGCCACCGACCTTGAGCGCCTGCAGTTTGGCTATACCTTCAGCGATGCTGCAACCCTGTGGGCCGGACGTTTCCATGCGCCGTTCGGCTTCTGGCATACGGCATTTCATCACGGCCAGCAAATCCAGACCGCAGCGGCCCGCCCGCGCTTTCTCGAGTTTGAAGATTTGGGCGGCTTCCTGCCGACTCACGCGGTTGGCCTGCACTTGGCTGGCAGCGTGCGTGCCGGCGAAGGCAAGGTGCAGTACGATGCCTACGTTGCCAATGGTGACCGGATCTCCGAGGGCGTACTCGACTTTAATGCGTTCCAGGATGACAATGCCAACAAACTGGTCGGCGGCAACCTGCGCTACGCGTTTGGCGGCGCACTTGAAGGCTTGACGCTGGGCGCACACGGATTTACCCAGAAAGTTGACGATGACGTTGCGCTGGCCAACAACAGCACCAGAACGAACATGCTAGGCGCCTTTGTCGTATTAGATAAGGGCAACTGGGAAGTCATGAGCGAGTATTACCGTTTCCGCAACAAGGATCTCTCCGGCGGCACCGGCACCCATTCAAGCTGGGCCGGTTTTGCTCAGGCTGGATACACATTCGGTGAGACGTTCACGCCCTTTCTCAGATTTGAAAAGGCCAGCCTGGACCAGAGCGACCATTACTTTGATGCGCAGGAGAGCGGACGCTCCTACCAGCGCAAGGTACTGGGATTGCGTTACAACCTCAATGAGGTTGCCGCACTCAAGGTTGAACTGAATCAAACCAAGGAGGAGCAAAGAGATTTGTCCCAATCCAAAACGAACGAAGCCCGCCTGCAAGTCGCGGTACGGTTTTAAGGGGGAGGGGATATGCGAATCAATACAATAATCGCCAATTCCTTGGCACTCGCAGGCGTGATGCTTGCCATTCCTGCCATGGCGGCAGATATTTATGTCATTGCCAATAACTCTCTGGCGTTGACCGCCGAGGACGTCAAGGATGTCTACGTTGGCGACAAACAAATTGCCGGCGGCACCAAGATAATTCCGCTCGATAACGCCAGTTTGCAAAAGGACTTCGTTGAAAGCGTCTTGAAAATAAACGGTCTGAAATACAGCAACATTTGGACCAAAAAAGGCTTTCGCGACGGAATCAACCCGCCGCCAGTTAAATCGGGCGATGCCGAAGTGATCGCTGCCGTGAAATCGACTCCGGGCGCAGTGGGCTATATTTCCAGCTTGCCCGCTGGCGTCAAGCTCATCAAGAAATACTGACCAGGACTCCGATCTGTCATCACCAATCGAGACCGGTACCGGCAACAGCCTCCCGGTCTCTTTTCTTAACAAGGCACAGCCGAAACCGGACCGATGTTGATATCACCATGTCCGATTGATGATGTTCGTTGCCTTTCGAACCAAAGTGCGACGTTGGTCGCTTGATCGGAAAAAACTGCGATTGATGGGAGCAAACAATTGTTCGAGAAAATGAAAATAAAGAAGAGGATGTATCTGCAGTTTGCGCTTGCCGCGCTGCCGCTGGCGCTGCTTTTGCTGTACCAGATTTTATCGGTCAGCGACCTTCCGCTTCGTGTCAACCGGATGCTGAGCCTCTACCATGTCAGTCTGCAGGCATCGGCCAGTTACAAGGACTTTCTCAATGGCGTTACCGACGCGGTCGATAGCGGTAAGTTCAGTGACAAGGCCATTGAGGCGCTCGCCGCGACCCAGACGAGAACGAATACGCTGCTCAAGGAGGTTCCCGCCTCAAGTCTCAAGGGCGCGGCCGACGCGCTGGCAACCATTCAAGTTGCCATCGCCGGGAAAAATTCCATCGAGGTAGTCATGCCGCTCAGGTCCCAGGTTAGCAGCGTCGATCTGGCTCTCACAAAATTTGCTGACGAGACTGAAAAACGCCTGGCCAAACTGGTCGAGGATGATGCCAAAAAAACCCGTAGCAAGAACCAGATCGTCATGCTCGTGTCGATCATGACCATGTTGCTGCTTGGACTGGTAATCAGGCATATGGTCAATGGCGTGATCAAACCGATCTCCTGGGCCGTGGACACAGCGAGGCGGGTTGCCTCGGGCGACCTGTCAAGCTCTGCCCACATGCGTCGCCGTTATGATGAAATTGGGGACTTGCAGCAAGCGCTGGGCGATATGCACGGTTCGTTGATCGCCGTCGTCACCCGGGTGCGCATGGGGTCCGATTTGATCGCCACCGCTTCCAGTCAAATTGCGGCCGGCAACCTCGACCTGGCGTCGCGCACCGAACAGCAAGCGAGCTCGCTCGATGAAACGTCGGCGTCGATGGAAAACCTTACGAGCACAGTCAAGCAAAATGCCGACAACCTGCTGCAAGCCAATCAGCTTGCGCGATCGGCATCGGAAGTGGCGATGAAAGGTGGCGAAGTGGTCGCGCTGGTAGTCGAAACGATGGCTTCGATCAACGCATCATCGAAAAAAATTGTCGACATCATTGGCGTGATCGACGGCATCGCGTTTCAGACCAACATCCTCGCACTCAATGCCGCAGTCGAAGCGGCACGCGCCGGCGAGCAGGGCCGCGGCTTTGCGGTCGTCGCCAATGAAGTGCGAAGCCTGGCCCAGCGCAGTGCGGCCGCAGCCAAGGAAATCAAGACCTTGATCGGTCACTCGGTCGGCAAGGTCGACGCCGGCAGTGCGCTGGTCGAACAGGCGGGCAGTACGATGGAACAGATCGTTGCCGGCGTTAGGCGCGTGACCGATATCATGGGCACGATTGCCGTCGCCAGCCAGGCACAGATGCATGGTATCGAGCAGGTCAATCAGGCGATTCTGCAAATGGATGAAACGACCAAGCAAAATGCAGCACTGGTTGAACAAGCGGCAGCTGCAGCCGAATCGATGCATGAACAAGCATCCGGCCTGGTGCAGGTTGTCAGTGTGTTCAACTTGGATGCTTCGCAAGCCGTTTGAACTTGAAATGGATTCGATTTCCTGGTTCTAGCCGGGTGCAAGGACCACTTGGTTTCGGCCGCGTTGCTTTGCAAGTAACAACGCCCCATCGGCGCGCTCAATCACTGTTTGTTCAGATTCGGCCCCGTCCCTGGAACAGGCGACTCCGAAGCTTACCGTGACCGCGACGTCCCCCACGCCATCGACCTGTACCGGCGTGCCGATGACATTCTGGCGAATCCGCTCAGCGACCATCATCGCGCCATGCTCGTCGGCCAGAGGCAACATGATCAGGAATTCTTCACCACCATAGCGGCACATGACGTCAAAATCACGCAGCCTTTCCTTGAGGCGGCGTGAAACCTGGCGCAGCACCTCATCGCCGGTGATATGGCCAAAGGTATCGTTGACGTTTTTGAAATAGTCGATGTCAGCCATGATGAAGGCGATTGACTCTTGGTGCAGGTTGACGTCATCGCGGCGGCGGAAAAATTCCTGTTTGATTCTGTTGTCGAAGTAGTGACGGTTGTATGCGCCTGTCAGGTAATCGACGGTGGACAGGACTTTCAACTCGCGAAGAGCATCGATCAGGTCAAGGGTGCCGCGCTTCATTGGCAGGTACAGGCTATACAGGCACATCGAAAGGACTGCGCCCAATGCTGTCATCGTCAGCCACAGTACGTTGAGGACCGCATCCCGAGTTTTCGTAAGGTCGGCATTCACCTCGAAAACGCCGAGCAAGCGGCGACCGGCATCCAAAATCGGCGCGTAGGCTTCGACGATGGCGGCATTCTGAACCCGCTCGGTGCCAAGATCAGTAACGTTGGTTGAGCGTTGCAGTCTGGAGAGCGCTTCTCCACTAGATATCACGGTGTTGAGGTCCTCGTCATGGTGGACTTGGCCAATGATGCTGGGGTCGGTTGAATAAAGGATCTTGTTGTCCGGCGTGAACAGCGTGATCTTGCGCATCTCAAAAAATTTCAGATAGCGCTGCATTTGCAAATCAAGCCTGGCCAGATCGCTGTTGTTGACGGCAAGTATGAGGCGGCCATCTGGCGCTTCCTGCAGCAGGTTGTCGACCTCGGCGCTCATGATCGCCTTGACGACGCTAATCGCCGACGTTTCTGCATTCTTGACCATCGCCGAACTGTAGATCCAGTAAATCGCAATGCCAACGAGCACCATGATGATCAACGACGAAGCGGCCAGTAACGCTTTGAAACGGTTCAGAAGATAGTGTTCGTTGCTTTTTTCCATACATTGTTTGGCATGGCGCAGCCACGCCGCCCATTTCCTGCGAAGCTGTGGCTCCAATGCTGATACAGCAGGATAAATATGGTTAGTCTGTTCGAACCGCATCGGTTATTTCCTTGATCTTTTGAGATTGCCCGGTTCTTCATTCCGCATGACAAAGTATGGGATCGAACGTGCTGCATGTGCTGACCAAGGGTTCAGAGGAAACAGCTGGCTTCATGGCTAACCAAGATGGTCTATCCGCGGTGCTCACCTAAACTGGGCAACCTAAGTTTACCTGATTCGGGATTACCTGCAAGAAATAATCTCAACGAATTTAGCCTAATGTTGCGGTACCGATACGGATAGCGGAGACACTGGTGAATGTCGCAATTCCAACGGTTTATTGCCGGATTTCATTCCTTTGCCAGAAGCGCACCATAAACGCGCGCGATTTTGGTGCGCTACTGAGCAGCATCGTTCCAGGCTTCTGAAATTCATAATCTAATCAAGTACTTAATCGTTTGCACCAAAATGGAATGCTTATTGCTTAGTTGAAGCTGTTAAACTTTATTTTGCATTCTTTTGGGGAGTAGTCAGAATGGATGGACTCAAGAACGGTGCCGATGCACTATTCATCTTGCTAGGCGCGATCATGATCCTGGCGATGCACGCCGGTTTCGCCTTCCTTGAGCTGGGGACGGTCAGGAAAAAGAACCAGGTCAATGCGCTGGCGAAGATCCTGGTCGATTTTGCCGTGTCGACAGTCGCCTATTTTTTTGTCGGCTATAGCGTGGCATATGGCATCAATTTTTTCGCCGCAGCCGACGTGCTCGCCGCCAAAAATGGCTACGAGCTGGTCAAGTTTTTCTTTTTGCTTACGTTTGCGGCGGCGATTCCTGCCATCATTTCGGGCGGCATCGCTGAACGCGCCAAGTTTTACCCTCAGCTGATCGCGACGGCGCTGCTGGTCGGCTTCGTGTATCCATTTTTCGAAGGAATCGTATGGAATCAGCGCTTTGGCATCCAAGCCTGGCTCAAGCTGGCGTTCTCGGCCGAGTTCCATGATTTCGCCGGCTCGATCGTGGTCCACGCGCTGGGCGGCTGGCTGGCGTTGCCGGCGGTACTGTTGCTGGGTGCACGGCGCGGGCGCTATATGAAAAATGGCGCGATCGCCGCGCATCCGCCATCGTCGATTCCATTTCTGGCCCTGGGTGCATGGATATTGACGGTTGGCTGGTTCGGTTTTAACGTCATGAGTGCCCAGGCCCTCGATAAAATGAATGGCCTGGTCGCGGTCAACTCCCTGATGGCAATGGTAGGCGGTACATTGGTCGCCCTGGTGCTTGGCAAGAACGATCCCGGCTTCGTCTACAACGGCCCGCTGGCGGGGCTGGTCGCCATCTGCGCCGGCTCCGACCTCATGCATCCGCTGGGCGCCTTGCTCACCGGAGGCATAGCGGGTGCAATTTTTGTCTGGATGTTCACGCTGGCGCAAAACAAGTGGAAGATCGACGACGTCCTCGGCGTCTGGCCGCTGCACGGCTTGTGCGGGACGTGGGGCGGAATTGCCGCCGGCATTTTTGGGTTGAAAGCGCTTGGAGGCGCAGGCGGCGTATCGTTCGCCTCGCAACTGATTGGCACGACGCTGGGGGTGGGCATCGCGCTGGCAGGCGGATTCCTGATCTACGGCGTGTTGAAATTGACGATGGGATTACGGCTCGATCCCGAGCAGGAATTCCAGGGCGCCGATTTATCCATTCACCGGATCTCATCAACCCCGGAGCGGGAGTCGAATTGGTGACAACGGGGCGCTGCCGTTGCGCGAAACAGGCAGCGCTTCAATCCTTGGCGCTCTGGCGTAAGACCGTGGACACGATCTCCACCTCATTGTCGTAGACATCG
>JANPCW010000378.1:0-2043 GCA_031431155.1 Janthinobacterium sp.
GGGATGGGGATCGACAAGCCGGACGTGCGCTTCGTGGCCCACCTGGACCTGCCAAAAAGTATCGAGGGCTACTACCAGGAAACCGGGCGCGCAGGGCGCGACGGGATGGCGGCCAACGCCTGGATGGCGTACGGCTTGCAGGACGTAGTGCTGCAGCGGCGCATGATCGACGAATCGGAAGCTGACGAAACCTTCAAGCGCGTCTTGGGCGTCAAGCTCGACGCCATGCTGGGACTGTGCGAAACGCTCAGCTGCCGGCGCGTGCGCCTGCTCGAATACTTCGGCGAGCCGGCCACGCCGTGCGGCAATTGCGATACCTGTTTGATCCCGCCGGTCTCGTTCGACGGCACGGTGCCGGTGCAGAAATTGCTGTCCTCGATTTACCGGGTCGACCAGCGCTTCGGCGCCGGCCACGTGATCGACGTGCTGCGCGGCGTCGAGTCGGACAAGGTCAAGCAGTGGCACCACGGTTCGCTCTCGACCTTCGGGATCGGCAGCGAACGCAGCGAAGCCGAATGGCGCGCGATCTTGCGCCAGGCGATTGCTCTCGGCCTGGTCACGGTCGACCATGAAGCATACGGCTCGCTCAAGCTGACCGATGCGGCGCGTCCGGTGCTCAAGGGCGGTCAAAAGGTGCAGCTGCGCCAGTATCAAAAGCCGGTCAAGCCGAAGCGCCAGCCGACGGCCGCCAAAGGCTACGTCGAAACCGACCTGTCGACCCAGGAGCAGACCATCTTCGACAAACTGCGCTGGTGGCGCGTCGAAACCGCGCGCAAGCACAACGTGCCGGCCTACGTGATTTTCGTCGACGCGACCCTGCGCGAAATCGCCAAGGCGAAGCCGACCACCCTGCATGAATTGCAGGGGGTGACCGGGGTCGGCGAGAAAAAGCTCGCTTCGTACGGCGACGAAATCGTCGCGATGATCACTGAGATGATCTAAACCTGCCGGCCAGCGCAATCGTAGGGCGGATGAGCGAAGCGTTATCCGCCAATCTGTACAAGCATACGGCCGATTGCGGCCGGTCACCGGCGCTCATCCGCCCCACCGTCTGCAATCATCGACACAATTTAGCATGCATTGCACGTGACGTACTGCACCAGCAGTTGTAGCTCAGTCACATCGGATTGTCGGTGTTAGCGTTAAATTCCCTATCCTTCATCCGCTGCCGGGTTTATGATGAGTTATAGCAACTGGCACGCTGCCGGCCACCGTAGCCGACGACGGTCCGACGCCTGGAGAGAGACTCATGGACAAAAAAGAACCGGCCGCCGCGCGCCTGACGACATCGACGCACACGCCCGCCGCCACGCCGCCAGCTTCGCCGGTCGCTGTCAAACCTGCCCGCCGCAAGGCGCCCCCGCGCAAGGCTGCGGCCGGCGACATCGCACCAACCCGCACCAAGCAAGGCATTGAGGCGCACGCCGTTTCCGAGGCAGTTGTTGCGGCACAGGCCGTACGGGAAAATGCGGTGAAAGACATTCTCTCGCAGGCGTGGGCGAGCGACACCGTGTCACTGGCCAAGGCGCTCGAAGCGATCATGGTCGGTGCCTCACCGGATGACGCGGCGGCGCTGCGCACGGCACTGCTCAAGAAAGATGACGCTTTCTCGGCAAAACTTCCAGTGAGCCCGGATGACGTGCTGTCGGACGAGTGGCGCGATGGCGGCTACCCCTATCTGAACCTGATGTCGCGCAAGAATTACGAGCGCCAGAAGTACCGGCTACAGGTCGAACTGCTGAAACTGCAGGCCTGGGTCAAGGAAACCGGGCAGCGCGTGGTGATCGTGTTTGAAGGGCGCGATGCGGCCGGCAAGGGGGGCACCATCAAACGCTTCATGGAGAATCTCAATCCGCGCGGCGCACGCGTAGTGGCGCTGGAAAAGCCGAGCGAACTGGAACGCGGCCAGTGGTACTTTCAACGCTACGTACAGCACCTGCCAACGGCCGGTGAAATCGTTTTTTTCGACCGCTCGTGGTACAACCGCGCCGGCGTCGAGCGCGTGTTGAACTTTTGCACGGCCGACGAATACGCCGAATTCAT
>JANPCW010000379.1:0-3488 GCA_031431155.1 Janthinobacterium sp.
GCAATGTTGTGCGCCCGACGCGAGTCTTTGGTTACGATCTCGTCAGTGAGCGAATCTGAGTGTAACGACAGGGGGGCAAAAAAATGGACAAATACCTCGAACCGCCCGCGGCCAAGCCGCTCGTGCCCATATCAAACATGGAGCGCATCCAGGCGCTTGATGTTGTGCGAGGCTTTGCCTTGATCGGCATTTTCATCATGAACGTCGAGTTCTTTAATCGGGCGATCGGCGAGTTGGGCCAGGGGATCCAGCTTGGCTTGACGGGTATTGACTGGTGGGTGAGCTATATCGTTGCATACTTCGTCGCTGGGAAGTTCTGGACTATCTTTTCGCTGCTGTTTGGGATGGGCTTTGCGGTCATGCTAACGCGCGCTGAAACCGCCCAGCGTGATTTTATGGTCCCATATTTGCGCCGGATTGTAGCTCTGGCCATATTTGGCACGCTCCACCATATTTTTCTCTGGTCCGGCGATATCCTGTTTAGCTATGCGGCCGGTGCTACGGCATTGTTGATCGTCCTTTACGGTGAACCAAAATACATCGGATTCGGCATTGCCGGGTTAATCGGCGCCGGTTTCATCCCGGGATGCGATTGGAGCTTTGGTTTGGCGGGCGGGCTGGCTTTCTTTGGCGTGGCCGCCTGGTTTTTGCGTGGCGAACGCCAAATCACCGTTTTCGGGCATACGATGCCGCTGTTCGCATTCGTGACCCTGATAATTGGCATGGTGGCGGCAATAGCTGCCCCCGTTCTATGGATATTGCCAAATATTCCGGAAGAGTTGCGTGTCATGCCGCCCATTCTGAGCGCGGCCCTCCTGGCAATCGGTGCGCTAATGGCTGGCTCCCCGAACCCGGCCGAAACACGGCCCCGGCGTCTCGGAGTCGGCATCTATATGTTCGCGTTTTTCATGATGACAGCTGGCGGTGCCGCGCAATATCTTATGCCTGTCAAACCGGTCATCGCTTTGACTCCTGTTTCTACCGTAGGAGAACCGGCTACACTTTCTTCTGCCAGCACCAAGGCGGGGGCGAAGCCTGAAGCGAAAAAAACAGCGAAGCCGGAAGCGATCAAAACGGAGGCCGAAAAAGCTGCCGAGCGACAAGCCGAACGCGTTAAAGATCGCAAGGAGCGCCAGGACAGAATACGTAACGAAGTGCGGGTTCTCAGCCATGGCACCTATCTTGATGCGGTCCGGATGCGCGCGATTGAATTCGCGAAGCATGCGCCGCGCGAGGTCGGCTTTGCCACCATTCTGATCGGGATGTTCTTGCTGGGTTTTTGGTTTGTGCGCGCCGGCTTGATGCAAAACACGGCAGCCCATCTGCCGCTGTTTAGAAAATTGGCGCTGTATGGTTTGCCACTTGGAATAGGTTTGGGCTTGCTCGGCAGTATGATCGCCACTCACCGAACCATCGGACTCGAGAATGATGGCTTTCAGTTTGCCCACGGTCTGTTGATGCTTGGTAACTTGCCGGCCAGCCTAGGTTATGTCGGCCTGGTCATCGTCATGCTCCATAGCGCCACGGCGTTCTCGAAAATCCGGGTCTTGGCGCCATTTGGGCGCATGGCACTGACCAACTACCTGATGCAGTCGCTTGTCGCGTCGCTGTTTTTCTTCGGTTACGGTTTTGGTCACTGGGGTCTTGGCCGCGCGTGGCAGATGGTGTTCGTGGTGGTGGTGCTGTGCCTGCAAATACCTTTTAGCCACTGGTGGCTGGCAAGATTTCGCTTCGGTCCGGTGGAATGGTTGTGGCGGGCAATCACGTACTGGCAGCTGCCTGCCATGCGGCTAGCGCCACCAGGGTTGTCGGCGGTTCTACCGCATGCCGGTTAGCCAATCTGTCCTATATTCGAAGCGTAATGTACAGACGATTGACCCAATCAGCCACATTGCTGCTGGCTGGCCCAACGCTACTGGCGTGCGCGCTCGCTGCGAACGGGCCAGTTCCGCCCAGTGCTGGCGGCAACGTGCAGACGTTCAAGATCGCCGGCCTGCGACAGTCCGCTCAGATCCTGCTTGATCGCTGGGGAGTCCCCCACATCTATGCCGCGAATAAGGACGATCTTTTTTTTGCGCAGGGTTTCAATGCTGCGCGTGACCGCCTGTTCCAGATTGACTTGTGGCGCCGCCGGGGCCTGGGCCAGTTATCCTCGGTATTCGGCGCGTCCTATCTGGAGCAAGATAAGGCGGCCCGGCTTTTTCTGTACCGCGGCGACATGCGCGCCGAGTGGCGTGCGTACGGCAAGAACGTGCAGGCGATTACGGATCGTTTTGTTGCCGGCATCAACGCCTATGTCGACTATGTAAACAAGCAACCGGCATTGCTCCCATTCGAGTTTCGCCAGCTCGGCTATGTGCCGGGAAAATGGCAATCTGAAGACGTGGTGCGCATCCGCAGCCACGGGTTGAGCCGCAACCTGGCGTCGGAAGTAGCACGCGCGCAAGTCGCTTGCAAGGCTGGTCTCGCGGCGGACCAAGTTCGCTCGGGTCTGCAACCGGGCTGGGTCACGAGCGTGCCCGAGGGCCTCGATCCATGCCTGCCCGCCAATGTGCTTGCGCTGTTTCACCTCGCAACCCAAGGCGTGGTGCTTAACGCTGACACATTGCGCGCTACGCACGCGGACAGCGGCGACGCAGTGCCCATGGCCGTGCGCGAGCCGCACCAGGAGCAGCTGGAGGGCAGCAACAATTGGGTCATCGCCCCATCCAGAACGGCCAGCGGGCGCGCCATCATGGCCAACGATCCGCACCGTGCGTACTCCGCGCCATCGCTGCGCTACATTTCGCACCTGAGCGCCCCGGGACTGAACGTGATCGGCGCCGGTGAGCCGGCCTTGCCCGGCATCTCGATCGGGCACAATGGCACGATCGCTTTCGGCCTCACCATTTTCAGCATCGACCAGGAGGATCTCTACGTCTACCAGACAGATCCTGCCAATCCAATGCAATATCAGTACCGCGGCGCGTGGGAAAAATTTCAGGTCGTCACGGAGTCGATCCAGGTGCGCGGCCAGAAACCGGTCGCCGTCGAGCTCGTGTTTACCCGGCATGGACCGGTCATTTACACGGAGCGCGAAAAGCGGCGCGCCTTTGCGGTGCGCTCCGCGTGGCAGTCGCCCGGGATGGCACCGTACCTTGGGAGCGTCAACTACATGCAAGCGCGAAATTTCCAGCAATTTCAGCGCGCGATGCGCAACTGGGGCGCGCCAACCGAAAATCAGGTCTACGCCGACACCAGGGGCAATATAGGTTGGGTGACAGGAGGGCTGAGCCCGATTCGTCCCAACTGGGACGGCTTACTCCCGGTGCCCGGCGATGGCCGCTATGAGTGGGCCGGTTATTGGGCAGGCGACAAATTGCCCTCAACCTACAACCCCAGAAAAGGTTGGTTCGCGTCCGCCAACGAACAAAACCTGCCCACCTCATACCCTTACCGCGAACGCAAACTCGGCTTCGAGTGGGCACCCAATTCCCGTTACAACCGCG
>JANPCW010000380.1:0-2533 GCA_031431155.1 Janthinobacterium sp.
CCGTCGGCCGTGGTTTCACGGTAGCCGATGCCGAGCTTTTGTTTCAGGTACTGGGCTGCTTTTTCGCCGCCCGACAAGGCGCACGGCAAATTGGTGCACACCGAAATCTTGATTTTGCCGACCGGCTTCACATGATACATATTGTAAAACGTGGCCACTTCTTGCACTGCGATGGCCGGCATGCCCAGGTAGTCGGCCACGTCCTGCATCACTTCCGGCGGGAGCCAGCCCTTTTCATCCTGGGCGATCGCGAGCGCGGCCATCACGGCAGACTGCTTCTGGTCTGCCGGGAATTTCGCGACTTCACGGTCGATTCTTTTGTATGACTGCTCGGATAACAACATGTATGTGCCTCAAGAACTTATCTGTCGATTTCGCCAAAAACGATATCTTGGTTACCAATGATCGTGACCGCGTCGGCGATCATGTGCCCGCGCGCCATTTCATCGAGCCCCTGCAAGTGCGCAAAGCCGGGTGCCCGTATCTTCATGCGGTATGGCTTGTTGGCGCCGTCCGAGACCAGATAAATGCCGAACTCGCCCTTCGGAGGCTCGACCGCGCTATACGCTTCGCCCGGCGGCACGTGAAAGCCTTCGGTGAACAATTTGAAATGGTGAATCAGGGATTCCATATTGGTCTTCATGTCGACCCGGCTAGGCGGCGCCACCTTGTGGTTGCTCGTCATGACAGGACCCGGATTGTTGCGCAGCCATTCGACGCATTGCTTGATGATGCGGTTCGACTGGCGCATTTCTTCCATCCGCACCAGGTAACGGTCATAGCAGTCGCCGTTGGTGCCGACCGGGATATCGAAGTCGAGCAAGTCGTACACTTCGTACGGCTGTTTTTTGCGCAAATCCCAGTCCACGCCAGAACCGCGCAGCATCGGGCCGGTGAAGCCCATGGCCTTGGCCGCTTCCGGCGAGACCACGCCGACCCCGACCAGGCGCTGCTTCCAGATCCGGTTGTCGGTCAACAGTGTTTCGTATTCGTCGACATAGGTCGGGAAACGGTTCGTGAAGTCCTCGATGAAGTCGAGCAGGGAACCCTGGCGCGTTTCGTTGAGCCGCGCAATCGCTTTCGCGTTGCGGATGATCGACGCCTTGTGCTGCGGCATCGCATCCGGCAGGTCGCGGTAGACCCCGCCCGGCCGGTAGTAAGCGGCATGCATGCGCGCACCGGACACGGCTTCGTAGCAATCCATCAAATCTTCGCGGTCGCGGAACGCGTATAGGAACGGACCCATCGCGCCCACGTCAAGCGCATGCGCGCCCAGCCACAGCAGGTGGTTCAGCAAACGCGTGATCTCGTCGAACATGACGCGGATGTACTGGGCGCGCAGCGGCACTTCCAGTCCCAGCAATTTCTCGATCGCCATCACATACGCATGCTCGTTGGACATCATCGACACATAGTCGAGCCGGTCCATGTAGGGCACCGATTGCAGGTAAGTCTTTTGCTCGGCCAGTTTTTCGGTGGCGCGATGCAACAGACCGATATGCGGGTCGGCGCGCTGAATGACTTCACCGTCCAGTTCGAGGACCAGGCGCAACACACCATGCGCGGCCGGGTGCTGGGGACCGAAGTTGAGCGTGTAGTTCTTAATTTCTGCCATTATTTCATCCCGTAATGTTCTTCGCGGATCACGCGCGGCACCACTTCGCGCGGCTCTATCGTCACAGGCTGGTAGATCACGCGCTGTTGCTCGGGGTCGTAACGCATCTCGACGTAACCGGAAACGGGGAAATCCTTGCGGAACGGGTGGCCGATGAAACCGTAATCGGTCAGCAGGCGGCGCAAATCGTTGTGGCCGTCGAACAGGATGCCGAACAAGTCGAACGCTTCGCGCTCGTACCAGTTGGCCGCGCGCCAGATGCCGACCACGGAGGCGACCATCGGCATGGCGTCGTCGGGCGCGAACACCCGCACCCGCACCCGCGTGTTGTGCTCGACCGACAACAGGTGCGCCACCACCGCGAAACGCAAGCCGTCCCACGTGCCTTCGCCATACGACTGGTAATCCACGCCGCACAGGTCGATCAGGGTATCGAAGCGCAGTGCGGCGTCGTCGCGCAGGATCTGCATCGCAGCCAGGTAATCGGTCGATTTGAGCACCAGGGTCACTTCGCCCAGTACCGTGGCGATGCTTGCACGCTCGCCCAGCGCAGTTTTAAGCGCGAGTTCCAGGGCTTCCAGTTTTGTCGTCATAGTAGAATGCCCGGTTAGCGTGCGATGGTGTTGGTACGCTTGATCTTGTTATGCAGTTGCAAAATGCCGTACAGCAGCGCTTCCGCCGTGGGCGGGCAACCTGGCACGTAGACATCGACCGGAACGATCCGGTCGCAACCGCGCACTACAGAATAGGAATAATGATAGTAGCCGCCGCCATTGGCGCAGGAACCCATCGAAATCACCCAGCGCGGCTCCGGCATCTGGTCGTAGACCCGGCGTAGCGCCGGCGCCATCTTGTTGCACAGCGTGCCGGCCACGATCATCAGGTCGCTCTGGCGGGGGCTGGGGCGAAAGAGCATGC
>JANPCW010000381.1:0-1631 GCA_031431155.1 Janthinobacterium sp.
GCGCCGGCAGCGTCGAGGACGATGAACACCGGATACGAATCCGCAGGCTCGTACCAGCGCTTGCGCAGGCTGCGCTGCATCCCGAGCGCGAGCGCCGTTTCGGCATGGCGCAGACTCTGGGCGGCCAGCCGGCTGGCCTCGGCCGAGGCGTTGTTGGCGTCGCGCAGCAGGGGGGTCGAGGTTTTCTGCGTCAGATAGGTCACTACCAGCAGCACCAGCGATGCGACCAGCGCGAATAGCGCAAGATAGGGATGGAAAAACGCGCAGATGACGATGAACACGATGGCAAAAGGCGCGCTCATCAGCGCCAGCAGCGGACTGCCGGTCAAGAACTGGCGCAACTGCACCACGTCGGCCAGCACCTGATGCACATTGACTTGCTTGCGGCCCACGAAGCGGCGAAACGCCATGTCGAACACATCGGCGGCCAGATCCCAATCGATGCGCAGCGAAATCCTCACCATCATCCTGGAGCGGATCCATTCGAGTCCCGACCAGAAGATGAACGCCCCAAGCACCAGCACCGTGAGCGAGACCAGTGTCACTTCGCTGCGGCTGGTCAACACCCGGTCATACAGGTTCAGGGTGTAGAGGATCGGGATCACCGATAGCAGTTCGACGGCCGCCGTCAGGATGAATACGAACATGAACGCGTGCCTGCATTGCCTCATCACATCACGCAGCTTGTGTCCCTGCCCTGCCGCGCCGGAAACTGCGCTCGCTGCCAACGACATCGATTTATTGCTCACAATAAGGTCCTTTTACCAATATATATTTGCGCCGCGGGACGATTCATTGATGGTGATGCTTGAAGGACTTTATTAATTTAGCGGAATGCTTTTTTTGAAGCAATACGTTTCTGGGAACAATCAGCAATGTTTGATATTTTTCAAACTGCGAGCGAGTATTACTGTGCGGACATACAGTATCGTTTGCACGGCAAAACCACACGCTCGTGCTGGCGCCGCCAGCTGCGGCGAGCGCAATCGAAGGCAAAAATACAACCTTGCCCGATCCGTTTTACAATGAGGGCCGCTTCGGTTTAAATTGAACTGCCTAACCCACCACAAAGGAAAAGACATGGAACATACTCTGCCCCCACTGCCGTATGCAATGGATGCTCTGGCGCCGCATATTTCCAAGGAAACGCTGGAATACCACTATGGCAAGCACCATCAAACCTATGTGACAAACTTGAACAACCTGATCAAGGGCACCGAGTTTGACGCGCTGGCGCTCGAAGAGATCATCAAGAAATCGTCCGGCGGCATCTTCAACAACGCGGCCCAGGTGTGGAACCACACTTTCTACTGGAACGGCATGAAGCCGAACGGCGGTGGCGCCCCGAGCGGCGCAGTGGCCGATGCGATCGCCAAGAAATGGTCGTCGTTCGACAACTTCAAGGCAGAATTCACCAAGTCGTGCATCGGCAATTTCGGTTCGGGCTGGACCTGGCTGGTGCAAAAAGCCGACGGCTCGCTCGACATCGTCAACACGTCGAACGCCGGCTGCCCGCTGACCGCGGGCGACAAGCCGCTGCTTACTTGCGACGTGTGGGAACACGCCTACTACATCGACTACCGCAACTTGCGCGCCAAGTATGTCGAGAGCTTCTGGGGTTTGGTCAACTG
>JANPCW010000382.1:0-1753 GCA_031431155.1 Janthinobacterium sp.
CGACGCCTCGATCGATTGCTGCACGCGCCGCGCCAGTTCGGGCGAGCCCGGGGCGCGGTAGTGGACCTCGTAAGTGTGGGCCGGAAAACCGGAATAGTCGTAAATCATCGGCGGCTGCGGGCTGGCCGAGATTAGAAACTCGGCGCCTTCCCAGTGGCTGGTGATGACAAGCACGGCGTTCGGCGTGATGCCTATCTGGCGCGCAATGTCTTGCAGCGACGCTTCGAGCTTGTCGTAGGTGCTCCCCACTTGCTCTTTCATGAATGGCCACGGCCCGCCGCCATGGGACAGGAAATAAGTCGGTAGTGGTGAATTGCTCATGACAAGTTCCTCTGGGTGCAAAGATCGATGGGCTTACTATAGTGGTATCCTCAATGTTTATCAATAGTGCTAATATTGATAGATTGTTTCCTGTTTGTTGATGATCGGAGTCGCGCTGGATACCTTGGTGAGCATGCACGTATTCCGGGCAGTGGTGGAACTGGAAAGCTTCGTGCGGGCCTCCGTGCGCCTGCAAATCTCGCCGGCGATGGCCAGCAAACACGTGATGCATCTGGAGCGGCATCTTGACGCGCGCCTGTTAAACCGCAGCAGCCGGCATCTGAGCCTGACCGAAGCGGGCCGGGTCTATTTCGATCAATGCCGCGACATGCTCGATACCCTGGCTGAAGCCGAAGCGACGGTCGGGCGCAGCGCCGTGATCCCGCGCGGCGTGCTCAAGCTGAGCGCCCCGGTGTGGTTCGCGAACCGCATGTTCACCAAGGTGCTGGCCGACTACCGGATTCGCTATCCGGAAGTGACATTCGATATCGATCTGAGCGGCCGGATGGTGAACCTGGTCGAGGAGGGCTTCGATCTGGCGCTGCGCGTGAGCCGGGCGCCGTCCGACACCCTGATCGCGCGCCCGATCGGCCCGATCCGGTTTCACCTGGTGGCGTCCAATGCTTACCTGAGCCGGGCCGGGCGCCCGACCGGACCGTCCGATTTGGCACAACACGCGATGCTCACGTATTCCTTGCTGTCCTCAGGAGGCGAGTTGACGCTGGAGGGGCCAGGCGGTAAAGCAACCGTCAAGCTGAACTCGGTGCTGCAGACCAATAACGAAGGCTTGATGCACGACGCGGCGATGGATGGCATGGGCTTGGCGCTGTTGCCTTCCTGGCTGATCGGCGACGATCTGGCGGCGGGGCGGCTGGAACTGGTGTTGCCCGATTACCATGCGGCGGCGGGCACGCTGTACGCCCTGTATACCAGTCGGCGCTATTTGGCGTCCAAGGTGCGCACCTTTGTCGATTTCATTACGCAAGATGGGCGCTTGCGCTAGGCCCCGCCCGGTGCCGGGATACGGGTTTGTCGGTGCCCGATTCAAAACAGTCAACGAAAATGATTGTAACGATCACGCAAATCACCGACTATAGAGTCACGATTTCAATACTTTATGAGGAGATCCGCCATGCAAAGTGTTGCACACATCCTAAATTCCAAGCCCAATCACACCGTGTGGAGCATCGCGCCCAGCGCCATGGTGCTCGAGGCGCTTAAGCTACTTGCAGACAAGGGTATTGGTGCGTTGTTGGTCATGGAAGGTGAGCGGGTTGTCGGCATTGTCACCGAACGCGACTACGCCCGCAAGATTCATCTCCTGGGTCGTTCGTCGGACAATACGCCCGTGCGTGACATCATGACTTCCCCGGTCATGTACGTGCGCCCCGATCAGACCAACGAGCAGTGCATGGCGTTGATGACCGAAAAC
>JANPCW010000383.1:0-5539 GCA_031431155.1 Janthinobacterium sp.
GGCCCGCCAGCCGGGGCTGGCGGGCCAAACAACAAGCTTATTTAGAACCTGTAGTTGTATTCGGCAGTGAACCTCACCGAACGCGGGTCCGTGTAGCTAACCGCACGACCGTATTGTGGGTCAACCAAAGCACTCGTATTGTAGGTCTCGTAACGACCTTGCTCGGTGTTCCGGTTGAACAGATTGAAGATATCCATCTTCAGAGCCAACCCTTTCACTTGCGCTGGACGGTAGACCACGTTCATGTCCAGACGCACATCCCACGGCAGTTTGCCCGCACTGCCACGTGGCGCGAGCACGCCCTTGCAATAGAAATAGTTCGAACCATAATCATAGGCCGGCGCCACCGTCGGGTGGTTGCCGATACAGTTCAAAGGCCGACCAGCTGCGACCAGAGCATTGCCACCGACAGTCCATTCAGGCGTTGCTTCATAGAAACCATACGCCTTGATTTGGTGGGTGCGGTTGTTCGGCAACAGACCGTACGATCCTTCCGGCAGTTCCAGCGTATCCCAGGTGGTGGTTGCGCCAGGATTGATCTGGCCATTTTCAGAGCGGGTCTGGCCTTCAGTATTGCCTTTGCTGCGCGACCATGTGTAGTTTAGCTTGCCATACCAGCCATTGCGCAGTGGATGCTCGGCAAACAGATCGACTGCCGCATAAGTGCGCTCTGCTTTTGGCATGCCGATCATGTCTGCGGTCAGGTGAACCTTGGTGTATGTCTTGCCGGCCAGTGCAGGAACGGCATCGTTGAAGTCCACCAGGAAGTCATTGTCTTCGCCTGGATTGAAGGTCGCGCAACCAAAGCCACGCCAGTTGGCCTTGCTTTGCGATGGGTTCGCTGCAAGCCATTTGTCGAAGCCGCGGCCATCGCACAAATCGTCGAGCGTCGATTTCAAGACACGGTAAGTTGCTTTAGCGCCAAAGTTCAGGCTAGGCGAAAATGATTTCTCGAAACCGAGGGTCAGTTCGTCCTGGAAGTTTGGCTTGAGGCCAACTGCGCTGACGGTCTTAGGATCCTTTTCCTGGTTGTATTCATTGTTGGTCGAGAAAGGCTGACCCAGCGCGAACAGGCCGGTTGGCAAACCATTGGCGTCAGTGCCCGTATAGCTAAACGCTTGACGGGTAAACAGCGAACGGCTGGCGCCGCGCACACCGATCATCGATGGCACTTGCAGGTAGTAACGGCCTGCGGTACCGAACACTTTCAGCGAAGCATCGCCGTTGACGTCCCATGACGCGCCCAGACGTGGCGAGATCTGGTTTTTCATGTCGAGGTAAGTCGCACCGGAACCGTTGATGTTCTTGAACTGTTCGTCGCGCAGGCCCAGGGACAGCAGGACTTCCTTGGTAACTTGCCATTTGTCTTCGATGTACTGCGCTGACTGTTCAGACGAGACCGAGGTGGCCGAGCTGAAAATCGTCTGGCGTACCCAGTAGCCCTGTTGTGCCAAGGGGCCTTGGCCGGCGGTTGCCACGGCCAGTTTGACGCCCGAATTGGACAAGGTGCCCGGGACAGTTGGAGTGGCTTGCTTGAAATACTGCCACTGGCTACCACCAGCGGTAATGAAGCCGGCATTGTCAGAGAACAGCTTGTTCCGATCCAGTCCGGCACGGATGGTGTGCGCGCCGAGTTTGTATTCCAGATCGATACGCGCGGACTTGACTGTGTCCTTGCCGCCCTTCGGCATGATGTTGCCGGTCAAAGGCTGGTTGTTGGTGTAGGCGATGCCGGGAGCACGCACGCTCGGCGAGGACACGACTTGCGCGATCGACGACTTGAGGTCGAATACATCGTAGCCATCGAAATAGTTTTCGTGGTTCGACTTGCTTTGGCCATACAGCGCGGTCAGGGTCAAATCGTCGGTCAGGTTACCCGTGTACTTGACAATGCCCGCTTTCGCGCCAACTCCGAGGGTGTTGGCTGGGTCGTTCTTGTAGTGTTCACCAGAATTGACCTTGGTGCCGTGCACGCGCGTAGCGTAGTCGTAGCCGTAATACTTGGAATCCCGGGTATTGTCGTCGCCGATGGCGGTCAATTCCAGACGGTGATTGTCGGTAAGGTTCCAGTCGACCTTGCCGACGTAGCGCGTCACTTCATCCTTGATCTCGCCCCAACCCCACTTGGACAGCGAGTTGGCATCGCTGGAAGTGTTGCGCAGCACACCGACGCGACTGGTGTCGACGCCGGTCCGCTCGGCGGCAAGGAACATGAACAGCTTGTCTTTGATGATAGGGCCGCCAACGTAGACGCCGGCGCGGGTTTCTTGCACTTCATTGTCTTCACGGCGCAGGCGCAGCTTGCCGTCGGTGGCCGCGTTTTCAGGCGCTCCCGTGTTTGCGTAGTAGAAATCCTTGTACTTGGCACGAAGTTTCTTAGGCGTGATGCTGGCCGTTGCGCCTATTTCCCAATTGTTGGTACCGCTCTTGGTGGTGACGTTGACCACCCCGCCGATTGAGCGACCGAATTCGGCGCCGAAGCCACCGGTGAGAACCTGTGCCTGGCTGATCGCACCAAATGGCAGTTCGGATGAACCGAGGCCGGTCAGCGGATTGGTGACAGGGAAACCGTTGACGTAGTATGCATTTTCTGACGCGCCGCTGCCACCGAAGCTTGCGCCGGCGTAACGATAGTCGGCGCGGGTGGTGTTTGGCGCCAATTGAATGATGGAATAAATGCTTGGGGCGATCGGCAGCTTGGCCAATTCTTTGGCGGTAAACGAGGCGCCGTTGTTTGTGTTCGAGACGTCGATGCGCTTGCGCTGGCCGGTAACCTGGACCGTCTGCACCGCTGAGGCAGCAGCGACAAACGATGCTTCAGCACCTTGGCCGATCGTCACTTCGACTTCGCTCGAATTGACGACCTTGTCACCTTGAACCAGATCAACCTTGTAGCGACCGACCGGCAATGCCGTCACTTGATAGCGGCCATTCGCTTCAGGGCTTATCTTGCGCGTCAGGTTGGTGTCCAGGTTCTTGACGACGATTGCTGCGCCTTGTGTTGCATCGACTCGGCCGAAGATGGTGCCGGTTGCGTTCGATTGCGCCATGACAGGTTGAACCACACCCATGGTCAAGGTGGTCGTTGCAAATGCGAGCGACAAGGCTTGCACTAAAACTGTCTTTCTAAACATGTAAACTCCAAGAATGGTGATGCTTTAGTAATAGTTCTGAAATCAATGCCGGTTTGGGGCAAGAAATGGTGTTCTAGTCCATCATCGGCCGACCGAACCGTCCCTGGATCGATCGTTGAAAAGTTGATTGGTGTAAAACGATTTTCAAGCTGCGTATCTGATCACCCCCGAGCTGCGCTGTCAATCGGGATTGGTCATTTCTTGGGCTGGGAAACAACACTTTATGTGTTTGGTTTTTGCAGGAAGATAACGACGCCAAAAAAAATGCTGCGGCGCAGTATGTCCGATCTTCGGCCGCTCTAAACATTTGCACTTAGCGGAGTCAGCAGTTTCATCCGTGTTCTTCGCATCGGACGAAAAATATTTGTGCGATGCAATAATTTATCGCGCAACGAATATTTTTCCAGGCGCAAGCATATTTGCTATGTTCATGCGGCGATTGGCCCTATCCGACCAAATATGCGCTATCGTTACGCCTCTTTTGGCTATGAGGTTGGCGTGGATGTATAGCGCGGCAAGAAAAATGGGATTTCGATTCAGGCGCACCGTCATGGCGCTGGTCTGCGCGTTCGTGGCCGTGAGCGCGGGCGCCGCCGACCCCGCTAAAGTGTTGCGCGTGGCACTAGAGGCCCCCGATGACGGTTTCGATCCAGTGCGTACCCAGAATTATTACTCGCATTGGGTGGCCGATGCGCTCTATGAGCGCCTGCTCGGCTATGACTATCTGGCGCGCCCCGCCAAGCTGGTGCCGCAGGCGGCCGACGCGCTGCCGCAGGTGTCCAGCGATGGCAAGACCTATACCTTTCACCTCAAGAAAGGCATCTATTTCGCGCCCGATCCGGCCTTCAAGGGCGTGCGGCGCGAGCTGGTCGCGGCGGACTTTGCCTATAGCTTGAAGCGCATTCTCGACCCGGCCATCCGCTCGCAGGCCGCCAATTTCTTGAACGGCAAGATTGTCGGGCTCGATGCGCTGGCGGCCGAGGCCAGGCAGTCCGGGCACTTCGACTACGACAAAAAAGTGGCGGGGCTTAATGTGCCCGACCGTTACACCTTGCGCATTGAGCTGAACGCACACGACCCCAATTTTCTGTACGCGATCGCCTACGGTGCCTTTGCGGCAGTCGCGCGCGAGGTGGTCGAGTCCTATGGCGCGCAAAGCGGCCTGCATCCAGTGGGCACGGGCCCCTATATGGTGGAGCAGTACGTGCCGCGCAGTAAGGTCGTTCTCGTGGCGAACCCGGCTTACCGGGGCTTCGTGTGGGACTTCAAGCCATCGGCCGACGCAGGTGATGCGCAACTGGTGCGCGAGATGCAGGGCAAGCCGATGCCGCAGATCGGGCGTATCGAGATCAGCATCATCGAGGAAGAACAATCGCGTTGGCTGGCGTTCCAGGACGGCCAGGTCGATCTCGATTACCTGCCGCAAAGCCTGGCCGCCAAGGCCTTGCATGGCGCGGCGCTCAAGCCCGAGTTCATCCAGCGCGGCATCAAGCTGTCGCGCTTTGTCGAGGCCGAGATCACTTACACCTATTTCAATTTCCGCGATCCGGTCACGGGCGGTTTCGGCAAGGCCAAGAATGCCTTGCGGCGCGCGATCGCGATGTCCTACAACGTCCAGGATGAAATCGAACTGATGCACCTGGGGCAGGCGATCAAGGCCGAGATGTCGGTGCCGCCCGGCATCGTGGGGCATGACCCGGCGTATCGCAGCAGCCTGGAGTACAACATCCCGTTGGCCAACAAGCTGCTCGACCGTTATGGCTACCGGCGCGGCGCGAATGGTTTGCGCAGCATGCCGGACGGCAGTGCGCTGGTGCTGAAAATGCGGATGAAGGCGAATGCCGCCGACAAGGTCCGTTCCGAAATCTGGAAACGCGGGCTGGACCGGATTGGCATCCAGATCGTGTTTGAGACCGGCAATCATGCCGACAATTTGAAGGAGGCGACCGCCTGCAAGCTGATGATGCGCCCCAGCGCCTGGCTACCCGACATTCCTGACGGCGAGAATTTCCTGCAGTTGCTGTACGGGCCAAATGCGGCGCAAGGCAATTACGCGTGCTACCAGTCCAAGGCGTTCGACGCACTGTATGAAAAAGCGGTGCGTCTGCCGATTGGCCCTGAACGCCACGCGCTGTATGCGCAGATGAACCGCCAGATGGAAGCCGACACGGCCTGGGTCATGCACACTTCGCGCATCCGCAACTGGCTGCAACAGCCGTGGGTGCTCGGCTTCAAACGGCATCCGGTCATGCCGTCGACCTGGCAATTCATGGACATCGACAAGAGAACCGGCCGCTAGCGCCGGACTAAAACATAATGAATGGAGATAGACGATGAAGTTTCTTTGGGTAAAACGCTTGCTGCTGGCAAGCTTGATCGGCAGCCTGCCGCTGCAAGCTTCGCTG